>WHTA01000005.1 GCA_009379825.1 Streptosporangiales bacterium | reverse complement strand
CCAGGAGCCTTCCCGTTCGCCGCTGTGTCAACCAGGTGACCGTCGACGTCCTGACCATCCCGGCACTGCCTCCAGCGATCGAGAGGCGCGAGCAGCTCGCCGCCGAGGGCTGGCGTGCCACGGAGTACGGTGACGGACCCAGGCGTATCAGTGCGCCGGCCACTTTTCGTCGTTGGAGGTCCCGGTCTTGAGCGCCCGCTTCGAGGAACTCGCCTGGCGCGAGACGACCATGGGAACCATCATTCTGCGGCGGCGCCTCGAACCTTCTCTCCAGGTCGACGTGTACGAGGTGAAGCTCGATGACGAGTTCCTCATGTCGAGCCTGTTCACGGTGGGGGAGACCGAGCTCGCGCATCTCGGTCTGGGAGAGGTGGCCGATACCGACGTCGACGTCCTCGTCGGCGGGCTCGGGCTCGGTTACACCGCGCACGCCGTGCTGCAAGACCCGCGGGTTCGCTCGTTGCAGGTGGTGGAGGCGCTCGACGAGGTCATCGACTGGCATGCGCGGGCTGCTGCCCGACACCGTCGGCTTGGCGTCGGACCCGCGGACTCGCCTGTTGGGCGGGGACTTCTTCGCCATGGTAGGCAGCGACGTCGGGTTCGATCCGGCCACGCCCGGACGGCGGTTCCACGCCATTCTCGTCGACATCGACCACACGCGACGACATGTCCTGCACCCGAGCCACGCCGCGTTCTACACGCCGGCCGGCATACGCAACCCCACCCGCCACCTCCACCCCGGCGGCGTCTTCGCCCTGTGGTCGGACGACCCGCCCGACGCCGATTTCCGCGCCGTGCTCGCGGACGTCTTCGAGAGCGAGGAGGCGCATGTGATCACGTTTCCCAACCCGCTCACCCGCGGCACCTCAGCCAGCACCGTGTACATCGCCAGCTGACACACATCGCCGACCCGGGCCAATGCGGTCCGAGGAAGCTCAGGACGGCAGGTAAGGGGCTGGCCTTTCCGGTGCCAGCGGGTCGTCGTAGAACGTGTTGAGGGCGTTTGTGGCCGCTGGGAGGACAGCGTCGGGGACGGTATGCAGCAACAGGCCCGGTTCGAGGCCGTTTCTGCGTCTGCGTGCGGCGCCGGCCGAGAGGTCTTGGTGGTAGCCGTGAGCCATGTACATCGGGTCGGCGAGGATGACCGCCTCGGGGTCGAGGATGTCGACGAGACTGGCCGCCACCTCGCCGATGGCTCGGGCGCGTGGCCGTAGGAGTCGCCGCTGCGTCGACGTCGCAGCTGTGGCGAGGAAGTCGACGAGCTGCTCGTCCGAAGCGTCGGGCGGCAACAGGCCGTCCGCCGCGGCGCGGTCGAGGACGGCCTGATCGCTTGCGACGGTCAAGAAGCAGTTCTGCTGGTGGCATTCCGCGCAGCGGCCGCCCCGTTGCGAGACGGCGAGATGGGCGATGTCGCCGGCTGCGGAGTGTACGCCGGCATGGATCTTCCCGTTGATGACGATGGCTGCTCCGATGACGTTGCCCACGAAGAGAAGCAAGAAATCGCGGGACAAGGTCGTGCGGCCGAGCAGGAGTTCGGTCTGGGCCAGCCCTCGCCAGGTGCTCTCCACGAAGACTGGGCCCGGCAGGTCGCGCTGCGTCAGCTCTCTCAGCGGGACGTTCACCCAACCCAGGCCGCCGACGACGCGATCGTCATGCGGGACGGCCAGATCGTCGAACACGGCCGCACCGACCAGATACTCGACCGCCCGCAACACCCGTACACCCAGCTGCTGCGTGACAGCGTCCCTCGCCCCGGTTGGCGTCCAACCCGACTCCGTGACCGGCAGCTGGGCGAGACGGCGTGAGCGTACGACAACGACCTTGGAGACCGACATGCCCGACACCGACCTGTGCTACCTGAGCGCCACCGAGGCCAGCCGGCTCTTCAGGGAACACGAGCTTTCCCCGGTGGAGCTGATGCGGGCGTTGATCGCGCACACCGAGCAGGTCGAGCCGGTCGTCAACGCGTTCACCGAGCGGCTCTTCGACCAGGCGCTGCGGGAGGCGGCTCGGGCCGAGCAACGCTTCCTCGGCAACGGGCCAGCGCCACGGCCGCTCGAGGGGATCCCCGTCGCCACCAAGGAGAAGCACGCGATCGCCGGGCGGTCGCTCACCGAAGGGTCGCTGGCCAACCTGGGCAACGTCGCGGCCGAGAACGTGCCCGTTGTCGACCGGATCCTCGACGCCGGCGGCATCATCCACGCCCGTACCACCACGCCCGAGTTCAGCATCGCCTGTTTCACGCACACCAAGCTCTGGGGCGTCACCCGTAACCCGTGGAACCCGGACTACACCCCGGGCGGATCGTCCGGCGGCTCGGCCGCTTCCCTCGCCGCCGGTACCTCACTGCTCGCCACCGGCTCCGACATCGGTGGCTCCACCCGCATCCCGGCGGCGTTCACCGGCACTGTCGGCTACAAGGCGCCGTATGGCAGGATTCCCGGCGCCACACCGCTGTCCCTCGACCACTACCGCGGGGACGGACCGCTGGCACGTACGGTCGACGACTGCCTGGCCTTCACCAACGTGCTGGCTGGGCCTGACCCGCGCGACCACACCTCGCTGCGGCCCAAACAGGTCCTGCCAGAAGAGTACGAGTCCGTCGCGGGGATGCGGCTCGCGTTGTGCGTAAGGCTCGGCGACTACGAGGTGCACCCGGAGATCGCGGCCAACACACGTGCCGTCGCCGATGCCCTGACCGACGCGGGCGCGCACGTCGACGAGGTCGAGCTGCCCTGGCGACGCGACGACTTCGCCGCCGCCGTCAGCGCCCACTTCGCCACCATCTTCGGCGCGATCGTCACCGAGGTGGTCGCCGAGCACCGCGACAAGATGAACGCCTACACCGTCGCCTTCGCCGACGAGATGGCAGCAGCCCGCAGGCAGCACAGCTACCTCGACGGGCTGCGCGTCGAACACCAGCTGCAGGGCCAGCTTGCCGAAGGGATGGACCCGTTCGACGCATTGCTGTGCCCGACGACCGCCGTGCCAGGCATACCCGCAGGCGACGACGTCACCGATCCCGACGCGATGGTGATGACCGCCCCGTTCAACGTCACCAACCGCTGCCCGGTGCTCAACGTCCCGAGCGGCCACGCCAGCTGTGGACTGCCCACCGGCGTCCAGATCGTCGGCCACACCTACGACGACGCCACGGTCTTCCGCGTCGGCAAGGCCGTCGAAGAGCTGCGTCCCTGGGCTTACCTGGGACAGCCGACATGACCATGCCGCGTACGTGCGATCGCTGCCGCGCTCGGCTAGGGCTTGGGGCGGCGGGTCTGGGACGCCTCGCGGATTACTGCCCAGGCGTCCGCCACGGGGCCTACGTGCGCGAGCTTGTCGGGGTTGAGCACCGCGCGGATCGCCTGGATCTGGCCGTCGAGGACGTCGAGCGCCCAGGTGGCGACGATCTTGCCGTCCGGGTCGCGGAAGATGGCGCCTGGCTGGCCGTTCACCTCGTGCGGTTCGATCACGCCGCCGATCTGGACGAACGGCGCGACGATTGCGGTGAGCACGCTGGCCACCTTCTCGGCGCCGATGATGGGCTTCCATTGCGGGGCCTTGCCGCCGCTGTCGCCCCTCATGTGGGCGTCGGCGGCGAGCAGCTCCCGCAGCCCGTCGACGTCCCCTGCCCTGAAGGCGTCGAAGAATCGCTCGGCGAGCTCCGCGCGCTCCCTCCGATCCGCAACGGCACGAAGGACGACCTCTGGGACGCGTACAAGGACGTCGCGCGGCCGTACATCAGGCGGCGCGACAGGTACGAGGTGACCGAGCGGGTGAACTACACCGGTGACGTCGTCGCGCCGCTGAACGAGGCGGAGGCCAGGGAGGTCGCGCGGGTGCTGCGCCGCAAGGGTGTGCAGACCGTCGCGGTGTGCTTCGTCAACTCGTACGCCAACGGCGAGCACGAGCGCAGGATGCGGGAGATCCTCGAGGAGGAGCTGCCTGGTGTGCTCGTCTCCGCGTCGAGCGAGGTGCTGCCGGAGATCTTCGAACACGACAGGTTCTCCACCACCGTCGCGAACACCCTGCTCGCGCCGCTTGTCGGCGGCTACGTGAGCCGGCTGGAGCAGGAGCTGCAGGCCTGCGGCTACGACGGCGACCTGTTGCTGCTGCACTCCGGCGGCGGCTCGATGACGCCGCGGCTGGTGGAGCGCTACCCGGTGCGGCTCGCGGCGTCGGGCATCGCCGCCGGCGCGATCGCCGTACGCGACCTCGCGCAGCGCTGCGGCTACGGCAACGCGATCGGCCTCGACATGGGCGGTACGAGCACCGACATCTCGCTGGTCTACAACAACGAGATCAGGGTCACGAAGGAGTGGCACGTCGAGTACGGCTTCCCGATCTGCTTCCCGAGCATCGAGGTGCTGACCATCGGCGCAGGCGGCGGGTCGCTCGCGTGGATCGACGAGGCGGGCTCGCTGCGCAACGGCCCGGAGTCCGCGGGCGCCGAACCGGGGCCGGCCTGCTACCAGCTCGGCGGCAAGGAACCGACGAACACCGACGCCAGCCTCGTACTGAACCGCCTGGGTACGGAGCTGGTCGGCGGTGCCATGACGCTCGACCGGTCGGCCGCGGAGCAGGCCATCACTGACCGAGTCGCCAAGCCGCTCAACCTCGACCTGGACACCGCGGCGAGCGACGTCCTGCAGGTTGCGAACGCGAACATGGCCGACGCCGTGCGGCTCATCTCCATCCGCCGTGGCTACGACCCGCGCGACTTCGCGCTCGTGGTGTTCGGTGGCGCCGGCGGGCTGCACGGCGCGGCGCTCGCGAAGGAGCTGTCCATCCCGCTCGTGGTGGTGCCGCCGCACCCGGGCATCACGTCGGCGCAGGGCTGTCTGCTCGTCGACATCAGGCACGACCTCTCGGTGATGTTCCAGGCCGAGTCGGCAAACGCGGACACCGGCCTGCTGCAGAGCGAGTTCGCCAAGCTGGAGGCTGAGGCGACCGACCGGTTGCGCCGCGAGGGCGTGTCGGACGCCGGCATGGTGCTGCAGCGTTCGATCAGCATGCGCTACGCGGGGCAGTGGCGGTCGCTGAACATCCCCATCGCCGCGGAGCCTGGCGCGTTGCCGGACGCCGTGGCTCGCTTCCACGAGGAGCACGAGCGCGAGTACTCGTTCCGCCGTGACGACACGCCCGTGGAGCTGTACCAGCTGTCGCTGCGCGCCATCGGCGCCACCCCGAAGCCCGAGTTCCCACGCTACGACGTGGTGGAGCAGGACCCGCCGGAACCGATCGGCCACCGGCAGACGTACTTCGACGAGATGGGCGGCCGTGTCGACACTCCCGTGTACGACCGCACCACCCTCGCCGCCGGCACCCGCATCGTCGGGCCCGCCGTCGTCGAGCAGCTGGACTCCACCACCGTCGTGCCGCCGGGCGTGCCCGCGGTGATCGACGAGTGGCTGAACATCCGCATCCACGTCACGGAAGGCGGCCGATGACCACCACACCGACCAGGGACCGCACGCTCGACCCGGTGACGTTCGAGGTGCTCAAGAACGCGTTCGCTACGGCCGTCGACCTGATGTCCGAGCAGATCCTGCGCACCTGCTACTCGTTCGTCATCTACGCGCGGGACTTCTCCTCTGCGCTGTGCGACGCCAAAGGCAACACGGTGATGCAGGGCAGCCAGGACATCGCCGTGCACGTGGGCACGCTGCACTTCCAGTGCAAGGCGGTGATCGAGGAGTTCGGCGACGACATCAACCCTGGCGACGTGTTCGCGGTGAACTGCCCGTACATGGGCGGCACGCACCTGAACGACGTCAGCTTCATCCGGCCGATCTTCGCCGACGGCGAGCTGATCGCGTTCGCACAGAACAAGGGCCACTGGGCGGACATCGGCGGCAACGTGCCCGGTCGTTCGACGTGAACGCCACCGCGCACTTCAGCGAGGGTCTGCGTATCACGCCGGTTCGCATCTGGAAGGACGGCGGCCTGCTCGTCGACGTCGCGAAGCTGCTCGTCGCCAACACCCGCTCGCCGGACGTCAGCATGGGCGACCTGCACGCGCAGGCGGAGGCGACGAGCGTCTGCGAGCGCGAGGTGCTGCGGCTGGTCGACAGGTACGGCAAGGCGAACGTCCTCGAGGCGATGCAGGAGGTGCAGGACTACGTCGAGCGCATCGTCAGGCAGCGCGTCGAGGCGTTGCCCGACGGCACCTGGAGCACCGTCGACTACGTCGACTTCGACCCCGCGCACGGCGAGGGCCTGGTGCCGGTGCAGGTCACCATGACCATCGAGGGCGACCAGGTGAGCTACGACCTGAGCGGTTGCGCGCCCGCGGTGGCGAGCTTCCTCAACGCCGGCTACGGCACTGCGTTCTCCGGCATCGTGGCGGGCACGAAGACGTTCTTCCCCGACGTGCCGCTCAACTCGGGCTTCTACGAGGCGATCAGGACCGACCTCGGCCCGGAGGGCACGGTCGTGAACGCGGGCTGGCCGCACGCCGTAACCGGCTTCTGCTCAGGGCCGTACGAGAAGATCATGAACGCGATCTTCGAGCTGTGGACGGGCATCATGCCGGAACGGGCGATCGCGTGTTCGTTCAACCTGGAGTACCTGCTGATCGGCGGGTACGACGCGCGCATCGAGAAGCGGCCGTACTTCATGTGGTACGACTGGATGGCCGGCGGCTGGGGCGGCAGGAGCAGCAAGGACGGCTCGAACGCCACGTCCCCGGTCTTCGGTGTCGGGCTCGCGGTACAGCCGCTCGAGGGCCAGGAACGACTCACGCCCGTGCTGACCAGCACGCACCAGCTGATCCCGGACTCCGGCGGTCCTGGCAGGAACCGCGGCGGCGCCGGCGTCTACAAGGGCGGCACGCTCACCGACTGCGACAAGACCGTGATGTCGTACTGCTGCGACCGTTCGCGCTCGATCACGTGGGGCATCGAGGGTGGGCTGCCGTCGATCCCGCACGGCGTCTGGCTGAACAAGGACACCCCGGAGGAACGCTTCCTCGGCTCGGTGTTCGCCGGCGTCGTGGTCGAGTCCGGCGACAGCTTCGTCCGCCCGTCCGCCGGTGGCGGCGGCTACGGCGACCCGCTCGAGCGCGACCCCGAGGAGGTGCTCGAGGACGTCATCGACGGCTACGTCAGCATCAAGCGCGCCGAGCTCGACTACGGCGTGGTCGTGAAGGCGATCGACGAGGAGCTGGACCAGTACGAGATCGACTGGGACGCGACCGAACGGTCGCGTGCGCACATCCGTGAGCACCGGCTGGGTTGGTTGGCCGAGGATCCCGTGGAGATCGCCCGCAAGTACCGCGAGCACGAGCTCGACATGTTCGACCTGATCCGCCGCCATGGCGTGATCGTGGACTGGGGTACGGGCGAGCTGTTCCCGAAGACCACGGAGCGCTTCCGCGAGCTGGTGCACCGCCGCTCGGCCAGTCACTGGAGCTAGCTCCGGCGTTAGCCTGCCAGAGTACGGTCGGCAGGCGCCGGAGGTGGGGGCGTGCGTGCGCTGTTGTGGTGCGGTGTCGTAGGCCCGGTGGTGTTCGTCGCCGGCTTCCTCGTGCTCGGGGCGACGCGGCGCGACTACAGCCCGGTCCGGCACTCGGTGAGCTCGCTGCAGCTGGGTGAGTGGGGGTGGCTGCAGACGGCCAACTTCGTGCTGGCCGGGCTGTTGACGGTGGCGTTCGCCGTCGGGTTGCGGTTCGCACTACGACGGTACGGCGCCGGTATCTGGGCGCCGCTGATCGTCGGGCTGGTCGGAGTCGGTCTCGTCGGGGCAGGGGTGTTCGCCACCGACCCGATCAGCGGCTACCCGCCTGGGACGCCGCTCGATCCGCCGCCGACCCTGGAGGGGACGCTGCACAACGCGTTCTCGACGCCGGTGTTCCTCGGCCTGCCGATCGCGTGTTGCATCGTCGCGTACCGGTTCGGGAAGCACGGCCACCGTCGCTGGGTCTGCTACTCGCTCGCGACGGCCGTCGTGTTCCTGCTCGGGTTCATCGCCGCCTGCCTCGCGTTCGCCCAGCAGCCGATCTTCGCGCCGTACGGCGGCCTGTTCCAACGCGCCACCATCATGATCGGCCTCGCGTGGGTCTTCGCCCTGGCTGTCGCAACTAGTCGAACGGGTGGGCGAGGAAGGCGTCGCGGGCGGCGGAGGTGGTGTGCTGGGGCCACAGGGCGTGCAGGGGCACGGTGACCGGAGGGTCGAGGTCGAGGACGCGCACGGCGCCGCCCGCGGCGGGGCCTGCGGTGTCGGTGACGAAGGCGACCTGGTCGGTACCGGTGACGGCGGTGACCGGTGGGGTGCCCTGGATCGGGTGACGGCGGATGCGCGGTTCGAACCCCGCCTCGCGGCAGTGGTGGACGAGGAGGTCGGTGTAGCCGGACCGGCCGGGGTGGCCCAGCCGACGATGGTCTCGTCGCTGAGGTCCGTGAGGTGCACGAGGTCGCGGTCGGCGAGGTGGTGGTCCGCGGTTACCGCGACGCGTAACCGGTGGTGCGTCACGGTGCTGCGGGCGAGGCCGTGTGCAGCAGGCATACCGCGGAACAGGCCGATGTCGAGGTCGCCGGCGAGCAGCTGGTCGGTGAGCTCCTTCGGATATCGCTGGTTGACCTCGGTGGCGAGGTCGGGCTGGGTGCGGTGCACCTGGTGCAGCAGCGCGGTGACCTCCGCGCCGGTCACCGCGGGGGTGTGGCCGATCCGCAGCGTCTCGGTCTCGCCGCGGCCGATGCGGCGGGCGCGCTGCACGGCCGACCGGGCGACGCCGTGCAGGACGCGGGCGTCCGCGACCAGGGCGTGCCCGGCCGGCAGCACGGTGAGCGTGTTGCCGCCACGGTCGAGTAGCTCGACGCCGACCTCGCGTTCCAGCGCCCGGATGGACGTGGACAGGGCCTGCTGGGTCAGGTGCAGCCGGGCCGCGGCGCGGGTGAAGCTACCCTCCTCGGCCACCGCGACGAGGTGCTCCAGCTTGTGCAGGTCCAGCTACATGTCAGGTCGCGCCACCTGCCTGGCGACGGGCGCTCACGACGAGGTTCGCGGCGAGCGTGCCGGCGACGGCGAGGGCCATGCCCACGACGGCGCCGCCGATGCCGAGGACCGGGGCGCCCAACGCCAGCACCAGCACGAGCGCCGCACCGGTCACCACCAGGAGGACGTCACAGCCGGCAACGGTGTGGGTGAGACGGTGCAGCCAGGCCACCGCGAGCAACACCACCACGACGGGGACGGCGATTGTCAGGGCGGCCTGCTGCACGGTGAGGTGCGCGTGGTGCTCGATGGTGTCGAGCGCCACCTCGATGCCCGCACCGAGCGCGGCGATGGCGGCGAACACCACGTAGTGTCCGTACCCCCACGTCAGCGCCCGGCGCAGCGTGTGTAGCTCGGCCCCGGCGCCGGTGAAGTAGATCCACCACAGGCCGAACACCAACGCCAGCCCGCCGGCCGCGACGAGCACCACAGACACGGACAGGCCGTTCGCCATGGCGGTGTGCACTGCGTTCAGCGTCGCGAGTATGACTTCGCCGCAGACGATGATGGTGAACAGGCCGTAGCGTTCGGCGATGTGCTTGGGGTGCCAGCTCGTCATCTGCCCCCGGTACTCGGCCCAGGCCGGCACCGCGAGCTCGGCCACCACGAGCGCGGCGAACGTGATGCCGGCCCACACGCCAGGCGCCCACAACCGCGCGATCCAGCCGACCTGCGCCACGGCGATGCCACCCGCGTACCACAACGCCGTGGTGCGCCCGTTCGGATGCTCGGCCGCTGCACGCAGCCACTGTGCGACCAGCCCGATCCGCATCAGCACGTACCCGATCACCACGACGGTGAAGTCGTAGTGCTCGAACGCCGCGGGCACCCCGGCGGCCAGCACCAGCACCCCGCCCATCTGCAGCAGGGTCAGCAGCCGGTACGGCACGTCGTCGGTGTCGTAGGCGGACGCGAACCAGGTGAAGTTCATCCAGGCCCACCAGATGGCGAAGAACACGGCCGCATAGCCGACCAGGCCGGCTCCGACGTGGCCCTCGGTCAGGGCGTGGTGCAGCTCCACGGCCGCCTGCGCTACCGCCACCACGAAACACAGGTCGAACAACAGCTCGAGCGGAGTCGCCGGCCGATGCTGCTCGGCGGGATCGCGTCCACGCATCAGGCGTCGCAACATGCTCGTCCCGGCCCGCAGGTCGTCGCTCAACTGGCTCTCCCGTGCAACGGTCGTGGGTGCCGCGATCAGCGGGTGGTGTAACCGCCGTTCGCGAACAGGGTCTGTCCAGTGAACCACCACCCTTCTGTGGCGAGAAAAGTGATCACCGGGACGATGTCCTCGATCTGCGTCAGCTGGTTGCCCATCGCCTGCGACTTGTGGAACTCGACCCGTTCCGGGGTCTCCTGCGGGTAGAAGAACGGGGTGTCCATCGGGCCAGGCGCGACCGTGTTCACCGAGATGTTGCGGTCCGCGAACTCTTTCGCCGCGGCCCGGGTGAAGTGCTCGAGCGGCGCCTTCCCGCCGGCGTACGTCGAGTAGCCGTCGGTGAACGCGGCCAGCAGCGACGTGCCGAGGCTGACGATCTTGCCGTTGTCGTTGAGCCGGCGGCCGGCCTCCTGGATGAAGAAGTACGCCGCCTTGGCGTTGATCGCGAACATCCGGTCGAACTCCTCCTCGGAGGTCTCAAGGATCGGCTTGCGCAGCACCATCCCGGACGTGTTCACCGCGATGTCGGCCCCGCCGAACGTGTCGACCGCGACGTCGAACAACCTGCGCACGTCGGCCACGCGGGTGAGGTCGCCCTGCACCGGGACGGCCTGGGAACCGGCCTCCTTCACCGCCGCGACCGTGCGTTCGGCGTCCGCGGCCGTGTCGTCGCTGTGGTAGTGCACGACGACCTTCGCGCCGGCCTCGGCGAACGTTGTGCTGATCAGCCCGCCAAGGTTCTTGGCGCCGGCGCCGATTACCGCGACCCTGTCCCGCAACGTCTGCTCCGTCATACGTCGTCCCTCCTGCGTAGGCGTTCTTCCGTACCTCGACGCTAGGGACGCCGGCAGCCCGCCGGGAAACACGAATCAGCTGTGGACCCACAAGCCGGGCTGATACCGCCGCTCGCCGCGTACCGTCGCACCTTCGTCGCCCGGTGACCAGCGGGTACTCGATCGACTTCCCCGATCCTGCGGTCATCCGTGGCAAGGACGGTTCCTCGTACGCGTACGCCACCGGCTACTGGGCGCCGGACATCAGGTACCTCAACGGCAGGTCAGCGACGACGAGTTCGACCCGGCGATCGGGGTGGCGACCGCGCCGACGCCCGAGGGGCCGTGGCGGCCGGCGAAGGAGCCGCTGCTGCCGCCGAAGAAGACCGCGAACGGCTACGACTGGGTGATCGACCCGGCGCTGTTCACCGACACCGATGGCACCCTGTACATGTACTACGGCAGCTACAGCAGCGGTATCCACGTGGTGCGGCTCTCCGCCGACGGCCTGCGGGTGGTGTCCGAGCCGACGCGGATCACCGCGTCCAGGTACGAGGGCGGCTACGTTGTGCACAGGGACGGTTGGTACTACCTGTTCGGCTCGTCCGCGAACTGCTGCGCCGGTCCCACCACCGGCTACTCGGTCTACGTCGGCAGGGCGCGAAGCCCGCTCGGGCCGTTCGAGCACCGACACGGCGAGCCGATGCTGGCCAGCCGCTCCGGTGGCACGCCGGTGCTCACCCGGAACGGCAACAGGTGGATCGGCACCGGGCACCACTCTGAGGTGGTCGACGCGTCCGGCCAGGACTGGATGGCGTACCACGCCATCGACAGGCGTGACCCGTGGCTGGACGTCGAGCCCGGCTACACCATGCGGCCGATGAACATCGACCGGCTGGACTGGGTCGACGGCTGGCCGATCGTGCGTGCCGGCAGGTTCGCCTCCGCGGGACGGGAGCGGGCGCCGGTCGCGGCGGGCGAGATCGACGACCGGTTCGAGTCTGCGGCGAAGACGCGTGAACGGTTCACCGTGCACTCCGGAGCCCTCGAAGTAGCTGGGCCGGACCGGCAGTCGGGGAAGTACGCGGAGCTGGCCGACGGCACGGCGGCGACCACGCGCCCGGTGTCCGACCCGGACGTCCGCGTGGTCGCCGACGTCCGGTCGGCCGCGGACGCCTCGACCGGCGTGCTCGCCAGGGCGCGCGGCGCCGGCACCGGGGTGCGCGCGAGGGTCGACGCCGACGGCCGGGAGCTGCGGGTCGAGGCCGTGGTCGGCGGCCAGGTGGTCGAGGCTGCCACCGCCGAGCTGCCGGACGGCTACGACACCACGGCCTGGCACTCGCTCGCGCTCCAGGTGCGCGGGGACCGGGCGGACGTGGACGTCACCGACACGCAGACCGGTGACCCGTGGGCGAGCACCGAGCTGCGGCTGCCGCCCGCACTCACCGGGCCGGGCGCCGCCGGCGTGGTCAGCGTCGGCGCAGGGGAGGTGGACAACCTCTCGGCGAACCCGTTGCACGAGCCGGTGCCGAGGACGGTCCCGCCGCCGTGCGTCGGCCTGCCGGCCGCGGAGCACTCCGACGACTTCGACGGTGAGCTCGGGTCCGGCTGGAGCTGGTTGCGCAGGGACGAGGCGGCGCGGGTCGTCGACGGTGAGTTGCTCTGGCCGACCGAGGGGGGCGACCTGGTCGGCGACGGCCAGCCGGGCGCGCTGCTGCGGGAGACGCCGGCGGGTGAGTACACCGTCGAGACGAAGGTGGCCCTCGACATCGGCACCGACACGAACCGGAACTACCAACAGGCCGGGCTGCTCGTCTACGACGACGACGACTTCCTGCGACTGTCCACCGTCGCGGTCGACGACACCAGGATCACCGAGTTCGGCAAGGAGACCGAGCTCGACGGCCGGCGGTCCTGGGGCGGCTCGGTGGTCGGTGCCCCTGCGGGTACCACCTGGCTACGGCTGAAGCACACCGTCGACGCGAAGACCGGCGAGCACAGGTACCGCGCCGGGTCGAGCACCGACGGCGAGCGGTGGACCTGGGGAGCCACCTGGACGATGCCCGCGGACAGCAACCCGAAGGTCGGGCTGGTCTCGCAGGCTCGCTGCCGGAGACCACGCAGCAGCACGGCAAGGCCACCGCCGAGTTCGAGTACTTCCGCGTCGCCCGGTAGCGCTACCGGCGGGGGTGCGTCTCGTACATCCGGACGGCGACGAGGACGCCGGACGCAGCGGTGACGGCGGCGACCACCCACACGGCCGCGCGCAGGCCCCACAGGTCGGCGGCGACGCCGGACAGCACGGCGCCGACGGCGAAGCCGCCGTCGCGCCAGAGGCGGTAGACGCCGACCGCCCGCGCGCGCCAGGACGGGTGGGCGACGTCGCCGACGGCGGCGAGCAGCGTGGGGTAGACCAGCGCCGTACCGACGCCGAGCAGCACGGCGGCGCCGGCCCAGACGGCGAACGTGCCGGCGTACGCGATCAGCGCGAGCGCCGCGGCCTGGGTGAGCATGCCCGCGGTGATGAGGTGCTTGCGGCCGAGCCGGTCGGACAGCGCGCCTGTGGCCAGCTGGCCGGCACCCCAGACCGCCGGATAGAGCGCGGCGAGTACGCCGATCTGGGCCACCGTCAGACCGGCGGTGCCGAACAGCAGCGGGAACAGGCCCCAGGCGAGCCCGTCGTTGAGGTTGTTCACCATGCCGGCCTGGCTGGCCGACGACAGGGCGGGCTCGCGGAAGCTGGTGCGCGTGAACACCTGCCGGTTGTCGAGCGGCGGCGGGACGTGGGCGTGGCTGGCGGCCTCCAGCTCGGCGTGCGCGCGGGTCTCCCGTACGACGCCGAGGGAAAGGCCGAGCCCGAGCACGGCGTAGCTGAGCCCGAGCAGGAACGGAGCGGGGCGCAGCCCGTAGTTGGCGGCGAGGTACCCGGTGGCCGCGGCGGTGGCGGCGACGGCACCGTAGCCGGCCGCCTCGTTCAGGCCCATCGCCAGGCCGCGCCTGGCCGGGCCGGCCAGGTCGATCTTCATGATGACCGTGGTGGACCAGGTCAGCCCCTGGTTGACGCCGAGCAGCACGTTGGCGGCGATCACCCACCCCCAGCTAGGCGCCCAGATGATCAGCAGCGGCACCGGTAGCGCGACCACCCAGCCAGCAAGCAGTACTGGCTTGCGCCCGAACCGGTCGGACAGCGTGCCGGCGAGGTAGTTGGTGGCGGCCTTCGTGATGCCGAACGCGCCCACGTAGGTGAGCAGGAACGTGTAGCCGGTCAGCCCGAACGTCCGGTCGGCCAGCAGCGGCAGCACGGTGCGTTCCTGGCCGAGGACGCCACCCACCAGTGCGTTGACGGCGACGAGCAGGGCGAACTGGGCCAGGTTGGCGCGCAGGCCCAGCCGCACCGCTGCATCGCCTCCGGTCACCCGCCGGTCTCCAGCCGCCGGCCGGTGGCGTGCGCCCAGTCGTCCGGACCGCCCGCGACCACGGTGAGGTCGCGGCGGCCGGCGCGTTCGAGCAGGCTGGCGGCGCTCATCGCGCGCTCACCGTGCCCGCACATCACCAGCAGCGGCTCGCGCGGCAGCTCGTCGGCGTACGCGGCGAGCCCGCCGAGCTCGACGTGCACCGCGCCGGGCAGGTGCCCGGCGGTGTACTCCGCGCGCTGCCGTACGTCGACCACCGTGCCTTCCGCCTCGGCGGCGTCGACCCGGCGCAGGCTGGTCGTCTCGTGGCCGGCGGCGGTCCAGGCGGCCAGGCCGCCGGCCAGCTCGCCGGCGACATTGGCGTAACCGATCTTCGCGGCCTGCCACGCGACCTCGGCCGGATCCTGGTCGGGGTCGCGGAGGACGACGAGCGGCCGGTCGGGCGGGGCGATCCAGCCAAGCCAGGACACGAACGCCGGCCGCAGCGGGATGGACACGGCGCCAGGCACGTGGGCCTCGGCGAACGCCGCCGCGGGCCGGACGTCGACCAGCTGCCCACCGTCGGCGAGGACGGACCGCACCGCCACGGGGTCGAGCGGGGCGAGCGCGGGCTCGGCGTCGAGCACGACGCCGCGGCGGTTGCGTTCGGCCAGCCGCAGGAAGTACGGCGGGAAGCTGCCGAGCGACTCGCGCAGCGCGTGCACGAACGCGTCCTCGCTCGCAGCGCGCAGCAGCGGGTTGGTCGCCCTTTCGCGGCCGATCGTGCTCGTACGTTCCACGCCGGGCGGGGCGGAGCAGAACGAGCCCGCGCCGTGCGTCGGCCACACCGCGACGTCGTCGGGCAGCGTGGCCAGCCGCTGCAGCGACGCGTACTGCCGGCGGGCCAGCTCCTCCGTCTGCTCCGCCGACACCAGGTCGGTGCGGGCCGCTGACCCTACGATCAGCGAGCCGCCGGTGAAGACGCCGACTGACGCAGCGCCGTCGAGGAGCAGGAACGACACGTGCTCGTGGGTGTGCCCTGGGGTGGCGAGCGTCTGCAGCCGCAGGCCGCCGAGGTCGACCTCGTCGCCGTCGCCCAGCCCGGTGTGGCCGTACTCCCGGTGTCCCGCGGCGGCGGCAAGCACCTGCACACCCGAGGTGGTGGCGAGCTGGCGGGCGCCGGAGACGAAGTCGGCGTGCAGGTGGGTGTCCGCGGCGAACGCGACCGCCAGCCCGCGCCGCTCGGCGGCCCGTGACGCCGCCCGCAGGTCGATGCTCACGTCCACCACCAGCGCGCGCCCGTCGCCGAGATCGACGAGGTAGGCGGAGTTCCCCAGCCCCTCGTCGACGAGTGCGGTCACCTCGACAGCAGTCATGGCGTCCTCCGGAGATGCGGTTCGCTCTCTTCCTTATACACTATTCCACAGACTATTGGAGGACTTGATGGGTGACCGGGACGCGAAGACGGCCTTGTTCGACCAGTTCGCCCGCGTCGGCAAGGCGCTGGGCAGCGGCAAGCGGTTGGAGCTGCTCGACCTGCTGGCCCAGGGCGAACGCACGGTGGAGGCGCTGGCGCAGGCGGCCGACCTCGGAGTGACGACCGCGTCGGCGCACCTGCAGACCCTGAAGCGCTCGCACCTGGTGGCGACCCGCCGCGAAGGCACGAAGGTGTACTACCGGCTGGCCGGCGACGACGTGGCCAAGCTGTACGCGCTCGTGCGCTGCGTGGCCAGCGCGCACCTCGCGGACGTCGGGGCCGCCCGTGCCGCCTACCTCGGTCCCGACACCGACCAGGTCGGCCGCGAGGAGCTGCTGCGCCGGGTGGACGCGGGCGAGGTGGCGATGGTCGACGTCCGGCCGCAGGAGGAGTACGCGGCGGGGCACATCCCCGGCGCCATGTCCATCCCGCTGGACGAGCTCGCCGGCCGGCTCGCCGAGCTGCCGGCCGACCAGGAGGTCGTCGCGTACTGCCGCGGCGCGTACTGCGTGCTCGCCCACGAGGCGGTGCGGCTGCTCGCCGCGCAAGGACGGCCCGCCAGCCGGCTCACGGGCGGCATGCTCGAGTGGCGGCTGGCCGACCTCCCGGTGCAGCAGGACGCCGGATGAGCGCGCAGGTGCCGCCCGGCCTGCACGACGGCCCGGTCTACCTCGACTACAACGCCACCACGCCCGTCGACCCGCGCGTCGTGGACGCGATGCTGCCGTACCTGCGGGAGCACTTCGGCAACCCGTCGAGCAGCCACCACTATGGCGAGCAACCGCGGCTGGCCGTGGCCAGGGCGCGCGAGCAGCTCGCCGCGCTGCTCGGCGGGTCGGCGGACGAGGTCGTCTTCACCGGCAGCGGGTCGGAGGCGGACGCGCTCGCCGTCCGCGGCGCCGCGCTCGCGGGTGGCCGCGAGGGCGCGCACATCGTCACCCAGGAGACCGAACATCCCGCGGTGCTCGAGACCTACCGGAGCCTGCAGCGGCTGCACGGCGTCGACGTCAGCTACCTGCCCGTCGACCAGCACGGCCGGGTCGACCCGCAGGCCGTCGCCGACGCCATCACCCCGCGGACCGCGCTGGTGTCGGTCATGTACGCCAACAACGAGGTAGGCACGTTGCAGCCGGTACGCGAGATCGTCGAGGTCGCGCACCGGCACGATGTGCTCGTGCACACCGACGCGGCGCAGGGCGTCGGCAAGCTCGACGTGGACGTCCGGCAGCTCGGCGTCGACCTGCTCACCGTCGTCGGGCACAAGATGTACGCGCCCAAGGGCATCGGCGCCCTGTGGGTGCGTACGGGAGTCCGGCTGGAACCCATCGCGTACGGCGGCGGCCAGGAAGGCGGCCTGCGTGCCGGCACCGAGAACGTCGCGCTCGCCGTCGCGCTCGGCGCCGCCGCCGACCTGGCCGCGGCCGACCTCGCCGCCGGCGAGCCCGACCGGCTGCGCGGCCTGCGCGACGAGCTGCACCGCGGGCTCGGCGAGCGGCTGCCCGGGCGGGTGCTGTTGAACGGGCACCCCACCTGCCGGCTGCCGAACACCGCCAACCTCGCCGTCACGGGGCTCACCGGCGACCAGCTGCTCGCCGCCGCCCCCGGGATTGCTGCGTCGACCGGGTCGGCGTGCCACAGCGGCACCACGCAGCCGTCGCCGGTGCTCGAAGCCATGACCCGCGAGCTGGCCGCCGGCGAAGGCTGGGCGAGCTCGGCGGTACGGCTGAGCCTCGGCCGCTGGACCACGGCAGCCGACGTCGATCGCGCCGTCTCAGCGCTCGCCGCCGCCGGTTACTCGGGCGCGTGAGCGGTGCCGAGCACGTGCGGGGTCGCGGGCAGCCGGCGGCAGTGATCGGCCCGAGCGGCTCGGTGGCGGTGTGGCAGCCGCCGGTCAGCAACGGCCACACGTAGCCGGCCGGTCGTCGAGTGAGCACATCACCAGGCACACGACGGCGGCGTCGACGCTGTCGTCGGCCAGCGGCAACCGGCTGAAGAAGCGCCGCGGCCGGTCGCTCACCACGTCACGGGGAGCGCGGTCAGTCCGCCGGTGAGCACGTCATGGCGGAGCGTGAGCTCCTCGACCGGTACGGCCAGCCGCATGCCGGGGAACCGGTGGACGAGCCGGGTGAGGACGACCTGCAGCTCGATCCGCGCCAGCGGCGCGCCGAGGCAGTACCTCGCGCCGTGGCCGAAGGTGAGATGGCCGGCCGCGCGCCGCTCGATGTCGAAGCGGTCCGGGTCGGCGAAGACGCCGGCATCGTGGTTGGCCGCCGCGTTGTCGAGCAGCACCAGGCTCCCTGCCGGGATGGCCGTGCCGTCGAGGTCGAGGTCGACGCGGGCGTAACGGGGGATACCGCCGCCGCCCTTGCCCGGCACCCGGAGGATCTCCTCGACGGCGCCGGCGACGAGGTCCGGGTCGTCGCGCAGCGCCTGCCAGGAGTCCGGGTGGGTCAGCAGCAGGAGGGCGCCGAAGCCGAGCTGCACCACGGTGGTCTCGTGGCCGGCGAACAGCAGTGCCATCGACAGCCCGGCCACCTCGGCGTCGCCCAGCCCTTCGACGGCACAGAGCCCGGAGATGACGTCGTCGGCTGGCTCCGCCCGCTTGCGCGCGACGAGCCGCTGGCCATACGCGAACAGGTCCGCCAGCCCGTCCTCGGAGCGCTGCCGGTCCACGATGTCCGCGGCGGCCTGTGTCCAGCTGCGGAACTCGGCGCGGTCCTCGTACGGCACGCCGAGCAGTTCGCAGATCACCAGGATCGGCAGCGGCACCGCGAGGGTGGCGTTCAGGTCGGCCGGCTGCTCGTGGGCGGCGAGGTCGTCGAGCAGCTCGTCGGTCAGGGCCGCCACCCGCGGCCGGAACGCCCGCATGCGCGCGGGCGTGAAGTGGGGCTGCAGCAGTGCGCGCATCCGGGCGTGGTCGGCCTGCTCGGTGTCGAAGTTGCCCAGCGGCCCGCCGAAGAGGGTCGACTCCCCGGACCTGGCTGCGTTGTCCGGGTCCGGGTGCGCCCGACCGAGCCGGTCGTCGTCGAGCAGCTGGCGCACCTGCCGGTAGCCGGTGACGAGCCACGCCTCGTCGCCGGTGGCGGTGCGGACCTGGTGGATGTCGCGCTCGACCTGGAGCGCCCGTAACAGCGGCGGTACCTGCAGCGGCCGGGTCTGCGCGAAGGGCAGCTCAACCGTCACGGCTCCTCCTGACATCAATTTGTACACTCTGAGATAAACAAAAGTACGCGTAGACTCTCGCGTACACAAGAGGCGGGAGGCAGGTTCGATGGCCGCGGACGGCACCGCATCCGCTGAACCGGTGCGGCGGATGCGCCGCGTCGAGCGCAGGGAGCAGATCCTCGGCGCGGCGACCAGGGCGTTCGCGCGTACCGGGTTCGTCCACACCAGCCTGGACGACGTCGCGGCCGAGGCCGGGATCACACGCGTGCTCCTCTACCGGCACTTCGACTCCAAGGCCGACATGTACCGCGCGGTGCTCGACCGCGCCTGCCGCCAGCTGGAGACGGCCGTCGACGTCGACAACCTCGGCGACGACTCGCTGCCGGCCCTCGTCCGCGCCGCCGCGGCGGACCCGGACGGGTTCCGGCTGTTGTTCCACCACGCCGCCAGGGAACCCGAGTTCCGTGGCTACATCGACGCGCTCACCACGGCGTCGACGGAGATCGCGCACCGCAACCTGACCGGGTACCTGCCCGCCGGTCCGTGGCTGGACTGGGCGGCCAGGATCGTACCCAGGTTCGCGATCGAGGCGGTCATCAGCTGGCTGGACGCAGGGCGGCCCGACCCGGACCACGTCGCGGAACGGATCGACCACGCCATCCGCGGCATCATGCGGGCCGCCGGCCCGAACGGCGGCTAGCGCTCAGGCGAGGAACTCCCGCAGCGCGTCCGCCACGGCGTCCGGGGCGTCCTCGGGGAGGAAGTGCCCGGCGGCGGGGACGGTCTGCCTGCGCGCGCCTGGGATCGCGGCCGCCAGCCGGTCGCCCACGGCCGGGGCGAGCCACCCGTCGTTCTCGCCCCAGAGGACCAGCGTCGGCACCCGTACCTGATCGAGTCGGCGCACGGCGTCGGTGGTGTCGGTGTGCGAGACGCTCGCTACCTGGTCGATCCAGCGCTGTTGGCCCGCCTCGCCGGCCCACGGACGGAGGTACTCGCGGAGCGTGTCGTGCGGCAGCTGCCGGTGGGTGGCGGTGCGCAGGCGCGCCTCGACGATGTCGCCGAAGACGTGCGTCGGCATGGTGCGGTAGGCGTCGTCGTGCTGCTGGATGTGCTCGGTGAACGGGGTGTTCCACGGCCCGAGTACGGCCGCGTCGAGCAGCGCCAGCCGCCGGGCGGGCGTGTCGTCCACCAGGTGTGCGCGCAGCACGACCCCGCCGCCGATGTCGTGCCCGACCAGGCCGGGGGCGTCGAGCCGCCAGTGCCGGACGAGCTCGGCGAGGGCCGTCGCCTGCTGGGCGATCGAAGGAGTGGCGCCTGGGGCGAGGCGGGAGTCGCCGAAGCCGAGCAGGTCCCAGACGTACACGGTGTGCGTGCGGGCGAGCGCGGGCACCACGTTCCGCCACAGGTACGACCAGGCGGGCGTGCCGTGCACGAGCACCACGGGCGGGCCGGCGCCGAACGTGCCGGTGGCCACCTCGCCGGCGGAGACCCGCACCCGGTCGGGGAGCCGCCAGGTCGCCGTCGCTGCTGCCGTCATGGCTACCTCCAGTACGTAAGGGCTATACTTCGAGTTCTCTGGTTACCGTAGCATGGAGTAAGTGGTGCAGATACTTTTTTCCGGTTACGCAGCGGAGGCGGGGCTCGCCACCGACCTGGTGAACACGTCCGCTCTGGTACGCGGCGCCGGCGAGGCGCTCACCGACCCGGCGGCACTCGAGCGGTTCCTCGGCGAGCACGACATCAGCCCCGGTGCGCAGCTCGCCGACGGCGACGTCCACCAGGTGCACGCGCTGCGCGACGAGGTCCGCGCGGTGCTCGAGTCGTCGACCGACGACGAGGTGGCCGAAGGCGCCAACGCCCTACTCGCCCGTGCCCGGGTGACGCCGACCCTCGCCAGGGACGCGCAGGGGCGCTGGCAGTGGTACCTGGCCACGTCCGACGCGGCCTCCGTCGCCGACGAGGTCGCAGCGTCGGTCGGCGTCGGGTTGCTCGGTGCGCTGTACACCCTGGGGCACGACCGGTTCCGCCCCTGCGCCTCGCCGGACTGCAACGGCATGTTCGTCGACACCAGCCGCGCCGGCCGCCGGCGCTACTGCATGCCGGACCTCTGCGGCAACCGACTCAACGTCGCGAACCACCGCGCGCGCCGCCGCACCGGCCAGGGCACCGACTGAGTAGCTACGTCGACTTCGGCTGGTGCCCGAACCGTACGGGCTGCCACGACGAGGTGTGCAGGCGCGGGTCGATCAGGCGCTGCGCGTGTTGCTCCACCGCGGGGGCCGGCTCGATCACCGGGCGCTCCTCGCCGGCGGCGACCATCCTGCGCAGCAGGCGCTCGCGCAGCTCGTCGGCGACCGTGCGATGCGAGGGCGCCCCAGCCAGGTTGTCCAGCTCGTACGGGTCGTGGTGCAGGTCGTAGAGCTCGGCCTCGACGTAGCGCTGCGCGCCCGGGTCGTGCCATGGGTCCGCGTCGGGTGCGACCACGTAGTACTTCCAGCGGGACGTACGGATGGCCCGCCCGACCTCAGACTCGCTCACCTGGACGAACACGTCGTCCTGCCAGTCGGATGCCGGGTCACGCAGCAGCGGCAGGAAGCTGCGGCCGTGCATGTGCGTCGGCACCTCGACGCCCGCCGCGTCCAGCAACGTCGGCGGCAGGTCGATGACGCTCACCGGCCGGTCGACGCGGCCACCTGCGTCGAAGCCCGGTCCGCGCAGGGCCATCGGCACCCGTATCGACCCGTCGTGGCAGGACCGCTTGTACTCGCTGTTGCGCGTCTTGAAGTGACATCCGTGGTCCGAGGTGAACGCCACCACCGTGTCGTCCAACAGGTCGAGACTCCGCAACGCGTCCAGCAGCCGTCCGAGCCCTTCGTCGACGCGACGGACCTGGCCCCAGTACCCGCCGATGTGCCGATGGGCGGTGCCGCCGTGCGCGGACAGTGCAGCCAGGTCGGGCGGTAGCCACTGGCCCTCGTACCGCTGCGCATAGCCGGTCGGGGCAGGGTAGGCGTCGACCTCGTTCTGGTGGTGCGGTTCGACGAGTGAGCAGAACAGGAAGAACGGCCGCCGCTCGTCGGTCGTACCCGTGGCGGTGTGGTCGGCCACGAACCGGATCGCTGCGTCGAAGAGTGCGTCGGACCGGTAGCCGGGCAGCAGGACAGGGTCGCCGTCGTCGTCGAAGACGACCGTGCGGTACGCGTCCGAGGTGAACTCCAGGACGTTTGTGCCGAGCCAGCTGTCGTAGCCGCCGCGCTGCTCGACAGGTACCGGGTCACGGCTGGCGAGATGCCACTTGCCGAGGTAACCGGTGGCGTAGCCGGCCCGGCCGAAGTGTGAGGCGAGCGTCTCGCACTCCTCCGGCAGTGCGATGGCGTTGCGGAAGCAGCCCGTCGACGTCGGGTACCTGCCGGTCTGTATCGCCGACCGGGCAGGGCCGCAGACGGGTTGCGGGGTGAACGCGTGAGCGACGTGGGTGCCGGCGGCCGCGACCTCGTCGAAGACCGGTGTCAGCCCCAACGGGTTACCGCCGACGCCGGTGCTGTCCCATCGCTGCTGGTCGGTCAGGACCACGATGACGTTCGGCCGATCGGCGAGCGTGTTCGACATCGTCCTCCACTGTCCACTGTTGGTCAGGCGCTAGTCGTCCTGGTCGACGTCCCGCCGGGTTTCGCGTAAGTGCTCCTCCATGGCCGACGCCGCCTTGTCCGGATCGCCGTCCTCGATCGCTTGCAGGATCGTCCGATGTGCGGTGAGTGCGGCCTTGTGCCCTTCACCGCGACTCTCCCGTGCCGCGAACGTCGACCGCCTGGCCCGCAGCAGGACCGACTCAAGTGACACGAGGATCAACTGCAGCAGCCGGGTGTCGGCAGCCTCCGCGATCGCTGCGTGGAACCGGACGTCAAGCTCGACGAAGCGATCCATGTCCGTTACCGACTGCGCCATCTCGTCCAACAACGCCGCTGCGGCCGACGCCTCTGCGGTGCCTTCACCCACTCGGAGGGCGGCGAGCCGGGCCAGCTCGCACTCGACGACGCGTCTCGTGTCCAGGATGTCCTCGAGATCGAGGGACTGCTGCCGCACCCGGAAGTCGAGCATCTGTGCCAGCACGCCGGCCGACGGGGTGCTCACGCGCGCCGGCCGACCTTGGCTCGAGACCAGGATCTCCCGCGCCGACAGCGTCCTGATCGCCTCGCGTACCGCGAGCCGGTTCACGCCGAACTCCCTCGCGATCTCGCCTTCCGGCGGGATCTCGTCGCCGACCTGCAGACCCATCCGCTCGATCTCACGGATCAGTCCCGCGGCGACCTGCTCGGCCAGGGTCGTCCTGGCGACGGTCACCCGGCTGCCTGCAGCATCGTCATGCGGACCGGACACGTCTCACTTCATTCCCGTGCTCGCGATGCCTTGGACGAACGATCGCTGGAAGATGATGAACACCACGAGCATCGGGATCACTGACAACAACGTCATGCTCATCAGTCCTGTCCAATCCGTGTAGTAGAGGCCTTTCGCCAAGTTTAGCCCCAGCGGCACGGTAAAGGCCGCCTTCTCCTGGAGCACGACCAGTGGCCAGGCGAAGTCATTCCATCGCCACATGAAGGTGAAAATTACGAGGACGGCGATAACCGGCTTGCACAGCGGTAGTACGACCGACCAAAATATCCGGAACTCGCTGGCGCCGTCGAGACGAGCGCTTTCCAGCAGCTCGTCCGGTATGGATACCAAGAACTGCCGGACCAGGAATATGCCGAAGGCTTCGGCGCTGCGCGGCAGGACGACGCCCCAGATGGAGTTCACCAGACCCATCTCTGCGACGACGATGAACTCCGGCACCTGGATCACCTGGATGGGCACCATAAGGGTGCTGACCATCAGGAAGAAGATGATGTCCCGGCCGCGGAACCGGTACTTCGCGAAGGCGTAACCCGCCATCAGGTTGATGAACACGGTGATCGCGACCGCGAACACGGCGATGGCGATCGAGTTGAAGTAGAAGGCCGCCCACGGCAGCTTGCCCCAGGCGTCGGTGAAGTTCGTCCAGACGAACTCGGACGGCACCAGATCCAGGCCCCCGCCGAACAGCTCGTTGCGCGGCCGCACGGCAGTAGCGAACATCCAGTACAACGGGAAAGTCATCACGACCGCGCCGCAGACGAGCGCGACCCAGATGACGAAGTCCTTGCCGCGTGGAACTCGTGACCGTCGGTTCACGCCACTCTTGACCGCGCGAGCAGGGCGTACCAAGCGTTGTCCCTCAGCTATCATCGACCTCTCCTAGGCGGCATTCTCCGACTGCTTCGTGACGCGCCAGTAGACCAAGGTGAAGATCATCAGCGAGACGTAGAGGATCACGCCCACGGCGCTGGCAGTTCCCATCTCGCCCGTCTGGAAGGCCTCTCGGTAGATGTACTGCACGAGCACGGTCGTGGAGAATCCCGGCCCGCCGTCGGTCATGACGAAGATCAGGTCGAACACGTGCAGCGAGAAGATGATGTTGAGTACGACCAACAAGAAGGAGGTCGGGCGGAGCAGAGGCAGCGTGACGTAGCGGAACAGCTTCCATCCGGTGGCCCCGTCGACCTTGGCTGCTTGCGACAGCTCGTCGGGGATGCCCTGCAGCGCTGCCAGGTAGATCACCATGTTGAACCCGAGACGGATCCAGATGGTGACCAGGATCAGCGACGGCATGGCCCACGTCTTCGACGTGAGCCACGCGACCGTAGGGATGTTCAGGGCGGTCAGCAGGCTGTTCGCGACACCGTAGTCGTCACTGAGGATCCACAGTGAGATCAGCCCAACTGCGACGAGGGAAATGCTGACCGGGACGAAGTAGATCGCGCGCAACAACGCGCGTCCTGGCATCGTCCGGTTGAGGCCGAGAGCGACGAGGAGGCCGAGGGCCATGGTGGTAGGGACAGTGCCCGCCGCGTAGTAGCCTGTGTTGAGAACCGTCTGCCAGAACGTGCTGTCCGTCGCCAGCGCGACGTAGTTGTCGAAGCCCACGAAGGTACGTGTCCCGATCAGGCTCCACTCGTGGAAACTGATGAGGAAAGATCCGATGATCGGAATGAAGATGAACAACGTAAACAGGACCAGATTCGGTCCGATAAACAGGTATGGAGCGATGTTGCGTCGACGGCTTTTCTTGGCCACCTCGTCGTCCCTTACCGCCTCGTCGGGATCTGATCGGTCACTTCAAGATGGTGGAGACTTTTTGGTGGAGTTTGTCGGCGGTTTCCGAAGCTGATTGACCGGTCTTGAAGGCGGCCTCGAGCTCGTCGCCGAGGGCCTGGTTCAGCTCGCCGAAGTCCGGGCCGGTGGTCTCGCCGACCGCAGCCCTCGAAACGACACTGAGCTGCTCGATGAACAGGTCCTTCAGCTCCGGGCGGTACTCGTAGCCGAGCTCCTTGGCGGACTTGCCGGAGAGTCCCTTCCGGGTCGGCAGCAGCTGGGTAGCGAGGATGTTGCGCAGCTGCCACTCTTCGTTGTTGAGGAACATGAGGAAGTCCGCGGCCAGCTCGGGCTCGTCGCAGTCCTTCGTGACGCCGACCCCGTTGCCGCCGAGCGCGTTCCCCGGTGCTACATCCTGGGTGAGATAGGTGACGTCCCAGTTGGCCTTCATGCTGTCTTTCAGGAACGGCATCTGGAAGTCGCCGTTGATCATCATCCCGATGTTGCCGTTGGCGAAGAGCGTCTGGATCTCGGTGCCGCTCTTGATCGAGGTGCTTGCCGGCACCAGGCCGTCCTCGAACCACGACTGGGTGAAGGCGATCGTCTCCTCGATCTCGCGACTGTTCATCCGGGACGCCGACAGGCCGTCGTTCAACAGCCGCCCACCGTGCTGGTAGAGGAACGACGTCCACCGGTAGGCGTTGTCGGCAGGTTGCCATGACACCGCGAAGGAACTCTTGACGCGCCCGGACTTCTTCACCTTCTTCGCAACGGCGACGAACTCCTCCCAGCTCCACGCCTCGTCCATCGTCTTCGGCGGCTGGATGCGGAGTTCCTTGAACAGGTCGGCGTTGTAGAAGATGCCGTGGCTGCCCGTGTCGATCGGCACGCCGTACGGCTTGCCCTCGTGGACGATCGCTTCCCAGTAGTTCGGCAGGTACTGGTCCGCGTAGTTGTCGGGGAAGTACTCGGAGAGGTCTTGCAGCGCCCCCTGGCTGCTGTAGTGCCCCATCTGCTGGTACTGGATCCGGACGAGGTCGGGTCCCTCTCCGGCCGCGAGTCGCGTGTCCAGCGTCTGGTAATGCTGCGGGAAGGGCACGAGGTCGAGCTTGACCGTGACGTCCGGGTTCTTGGCCATGTACTTGTCGATGGTGGCCTGGAAAGCCTTCTCGGCCTCCGGAGTGCCGAAGGTCTGGAAGGTCAACGTCCCGTTGCCGGAGCCGCCACCGCGGCCACAGCTGGGGAGGAACAAGAGTCCGGCGGCCCCCGCCCCGATACCCAACAGCTTCCGCCGGCTGATTGCTGTCGCGTCCTTGCGCTCAGCCACCGCGATCCCATCCTTCCCTGCCTGACGAGGGGTTTGTGCTGGTTGGTGTCTTCGCAGCAAGTCGTGAAGACGAAGGGCGCAGCTTAGCAGCTAAGCTGTTAAGCTGCCAATGGCCGCTGCGAGGCGGCCGCCCCGTTGTCGATGTGAGGAGAGTCGTCGAGGATGAGCCGGCCGCCGAACCTGGTTCTCGTCGTTTCCGACCAGCAGCGGGCCGACATGGTGGGCGCCTTCGGCCGGATACCGGTGCAGACTCCTGCGTTGGACCGGCTGTGCCGCGAAGGGACGGCGTTCCGGCGCGCCTACACCGCCACTCCGGTGTGCACGCCCACCCGCGCGACGTTGCTCAGTGGCCAGTACCCGAGTCGACACGGCGCCTGGAGCATCGGCACCGACGTGCCCGACGACGTGCTCTCGCTGCCGGCGTTGCTTGCGGAGCGAGCCGACTACCGCACCGCCATCGTGGGGAAGAGCCACTTCCGTAGCGTCCTCAGGAAGGGCAGCGTCGAGGCGCTGCCGCAGTCGCGCGACTGGGACCACTTCCGGCGCTGGACCGGGCCTTGGTACGGCTTCCAGCACGCGAAGATCTCGAACGGGCACGTCGACGAACCGCATGCCTACTCGATGCACTATGGGTTGTGGCTGCACGAGAACGGGATCGAGCCGCGGCCGCCGTACTTCCGGGCGGACCCGGCAGACGCCATGCAGCGGAAGGAACACGGCGCCGACGCCGTGGGCGAGTGGGAGCTCCCCGAGGAGTACCACAGCAGCACCTGGGTGGCCGACGAGGCGATCTCCTACCTGGAGGACTGCGCGACGAACCACCCCGACCAGCCGTTCTACCTCGCCGTGAACTTCCCTGACCCGCATCTGCCGTTCCGCGCACCCTCCCCGTGGCATCGGCTGCATGACGACGTCGAGCTGCCGGAGCCGTCCAGACGGTGGGACGAGTGGGTCGACAAGCCCACCGTGTATCGAGCGACGCTGGACGGCCGCCAGGACGACATGAACTGGCAGGAGAACGCGGGCGTCGGCATTCCCTGCCAGCAGGGCGGCTTCACCGGCCGGGAAGAACGCACCCACGAAGAAGACGAGATGTGGCGTACGTACCTCGGCATGCAGAGCCTGCTCGACCGGCACCTCGGCCGCATCCTGGACACGCTCGACGCCCTCGGTATCGCGGACGACACGGTCGTCGTGTACACGTCCGACCATGGTGACTACATGGGTGACCACTGGCTGTGGTCCAAGGGTGCGAGTCACTACGACGGCGCCGTCCGGGTCCCTTTCCTCGTGCGCTGGCCCGGGCAGGTGCCCGCCGGCCGCGAGAGCCAGGCACTGCAGAGCCTGGTGGACGTGCCGACCACCTTCATGCGAGCTGCCGGCCTGGAGCCGCACCGGATGATGCAGGGCATCGACCAGCTCGGCTGCTGGACCGGTGACGGCGCTGCTCGTGAGGGAGTGCTGGTCGACCACCGGGTCGAGCAGGGGTTGTACGTCAACAGCTGGATCACCGACAGGTACCGCCTCAGCGTGCACTCGTTCCCCGTCGAGGGGCGCGACGAGATCGAGCTGTACGACCTCGTGAACGACCCTGCGGAGTACCACAACCTGGCCGCCGGCGGTGCGAATGCGGAGCTGGTGAGCAAGCTGATGCAGCAGCTGAACCGGTATCGAATGCGCAGCGACCGTTCTTGGCAACCGCGAGGCGCTTTCTCATAGCGCAGGGGGAGGAATCCGTGGACGCGAACGCTTCGGCCGACGCTGCCGACTTCGAGCCGGTGGCACAGGTGCCGGTCGAGCCCAGGGAGGGCTCGGTCTACGAGTTCGGCTGGCAGTCCTGGTCGCCGAGCACGACGTATCCGGTGTCAGCCGGTGTCGGTGCACGCCCGACGGAGGAACGACTGCAGACTTCGTACTACCGCCGCGAGAAGACCGCACCTGGCACGGGTTTCCAGGGTGAGGGGCTGCTGGCCGTAGAACCCGCGCCGGGCGAGCCCGTGCACGTCTTCGCGCTCCGCGACGGCCGTGCGGAGGTACCGACGGTCCGCGCTGCGCGTGAGGCCGACTCGCTTGCCATCTACGCCGACGGTTCCGTCGAGCACGTCGTCGACGACGGTCCTGACGGTCTCTACGGCACACTCGCACGGTTCGCCGACCGCTACACCGAACGAGTGGGCCGGCCGGCGATGCGGCAGGTCCCGCCGGTGTGGGCAAGCTGGTATCAGTACTTCACCGAGTTCACCGAGCAGGACCTCGTGGAGAACCTGCGGCAGATGCGGGCACTCGACCTGCCGGTGGAGATCGTCCGCCTCGACGATGCGTTCCAGGCGGGCATAGGTGACTGGCTCGCGCCTTCGGAGGGCTTCACGTCCCTCGACGGGATGGTGGGCAGGGTCCTGGACGAAGGGCGACGCGCAGGTATCTGGACCGCCCCGCTGCTCGTCGGGGAGAACAGCCGCACGTTCGCGGAGCACCCGTCCTGGCTCGTGCGTGGCGAGAGCGGGCAGCCGGTCGTCGCCCAGCACAACTGGGGCCAGGACTGCTATGTGCTCGACTCCACGCACCCGGCGGCGGCGGAGTACCTCCGTACGGTGTTCACCACGTATGCGCGGTACGGCGCCACCTACTTCATGGTGGATTTCATGTACGCGGGCGCCATCGAAGGCGTGCGGTACGCAGATGTCGACGGCATCACCGCGTATCGCTCGGCGTTGGAGCTCATCCGGAACTGTGTCGGCGACGACGCCCTGATCCAGGGTTGCGGCGCACCCATGTTTCCCTCGGTCGGCCTGGTGGACACGATGCGGGTCGGCACCGACGTGGCGGTGCACTGGTATCCGCCGGCGGGTGAGCTGTCCAGCCCGGCGACGCAGGCCGCGGTCGTCTCGACCGTCGGTCGTGCCTTCGCCCAGGGAAGGTTCTGGATCAACGACCCCGACTGCCTCGTTGCCCGGCCGGCGATCGAGGGACGGGAGCGCTGGGCGGACGTCGTGCGGCGCTACGGCGCCGTACGGATCAGCAGCGACGGCCTCGACCAGTTGGACGACTGGGGCCTGGAGACCACGCGGGAGCTGTTGGTGCCCGCGCGGACCACACCGTTCGATCCCGCTCGAGTTCCGCTGGACACCAGCCTGTTCCGCGACCCGCCAGCGGCGTCGACCATCTCGGAACCGAGCTGACGTGTCAGGAGGACCAACCATGCGGGACGGTGCCAAGTCGAATGTCAGCTCGTCGTTGCGTAGCCAGGTGTGGTTCGGCGACCGCGGCAAGAACGGGTTCGTCGCACGGTCGCACCTGCGAGCCGCCGGCTTGACGGACGAGGCGTTCGACGGCCGTCCGGTCGTCGGCATCGCCAACAGCTGGTCGGACCTGACTCCGTGCAACAGACACCTGGGAACCATCGCGGACGCAGTGCGGCGTGGCGTGAGCGCAGCGGGCGGGGTCCCGCTCGAGTTCCCGACCATGTCGTTGGGTGAGCCACTCATGCGTCCGACGACCATGCTCTACCGCAACCTGATGAGCATGGAGGTCGAAGAGACCCTGCGAGCCAACCCCGTCGATGCCGTTGTGCTGCTCGGCGGGTGTGACAAGACGGTTCCCGCGCAGCTCATGGGTGCGGCAAGTGTCGACCTCCCGGCCATCGTCGTGACCGGCGGTCCGATGATCTCCGGCTCCTTCCGAGGACAGCCGATCGGCAGTGGCACGGATCTCTGGCGGTTCAGCGAGGACGTCCGCGCCGGCCGCATGACGGCAGCGGAGTACGCAGAGGCCGAGTCCTGCCTCCACCGCAGTGCGGGCCATTGCATGACGATGGGAACGGCGTCGACCATGGCCTGCCTGACCGAGGCTCTCGGTCTGCAGATGAGCGGTGGCGCCACGATCCAAGCGGTCGACAGCAGGCGGCTCCAGCTCGCCGAACGCGCGGGAGGCCGGGCGGTGCAGATGGCCACGGAAGGGCCACGGCCGTCGGAGGTGTTGACCCGGAAGGCGTTCGAGAACGCGGTGCGGGTCAACGCCGCGATCGGTGGCTCGACCAACGCCGTCCTGCACCTGATCGCCGTCGCAGGTCGCGTCGGCGTGGACCTGAGCCTGGACGACTTCGACCAGCTGGCTCGCCAGATTCCACTGCTCGTCGACCTGAAGCCGAGCGGCCGCTTCCTGATGGCCGAGTTCGACGATGCCGGTGGCATGCCCGCGCTGCTGCGGGAGCTGCTGCCGATGCTGCACACCGACGCGTTGACCGTCGACGGCACATCTGTCGAGGAGAACGTGCGGCATGCGCCGCGTCATCGCGGCGACGTCATCCGCAGTCTCGACGACGCGGTCGGGTTGCCCGACACGGGTACCGCGGTGCTTCGCGGGAACCTGTGCCCGCAGGGCGCGGTGATCAAGCAGTCGGCCGCAAACCCCGAGCTGCTCAGGCATCGCGGTACCGCTGCCGTCTTCGACGACATGGCGAGCTACCTGCGGGCGGCCGAAGACCCCGAGTTCGACATCGACGCGAGCACGGTGCTCATCGTCCGCAACTGCGGTCCACGCGGCTACCCTGGCATGCCGGAGATCGGCAACCTGCCGATCCCGTTACGGCTGCTCGAGTCAGGAGTCACCGACATGGTGCGTATCTCGGACGCCAGGATGAGCGGAACCTCGTACGGCACGGTGATCCTGCACGTCGCACCCGAGGCGGCGAACGGCGGCCCGCTGGCGCTTGTACGTGACGGCGACACGGTCGTCCTCGACGTGCCTTCCCGGCGGCTCGACCTGGAAGTCGACGACGCCGAGCTGGAACGGAGACGACAGTCGTGGACACCGATGAAGCCGGCGCAAGAACGTGGCTGGGTGAAGCTGTACGTCGACCACGTGCTGCAGGCCGACGAGGGAGCCGACCTGGACTTCCTTGTCGGCGGTAGCGGTGCCGAGGTACCGCGGGCGCCGCTGTGACGTCCACCGCGCCCGTCTTCGGCACGGACATACCGACGGGGATCAGCCCCGTGCTGCTCACCCCGTTCGCCGCCGACGGCAGCCTCGACGAGGCCGGTTTCGTACGCGTCGTCGACCACGTGCTCTCGCTGGGTGTCGGGTCCGTCATGTTCCCCGGCTTCGCGTCCGAGGTCCTCACCCTGTCCGACGAGGAACGGGACGTTCTCGTCCGGTTGCTGCTTGAGCGGACCGCGGCACGCAGCGACGTCACGCCGATCGTGTCCATCGCCGAGCACGCGACGTACCACGCCGTGCGTCGAGCCACTGCTCTCGCCGAGGCCGGCGTGGGCACCTTCAACGTGTTGCCGCCACATCAGCTGGGTCCTTCGGCGCCTGCCGTGGTCGCGCACGTCGAGGCCGTGCTGGCCGCTGTCGCCCCGGCGGCCGTCATCCTGCAGTATGCGCCGCTGCAGACAGGGACCACGTTGCCGGTGGCGGAGATAACCGCCCTCGCCGCGCGGCACCAGAATCTCGCCGCCGTGAAGGTGGAGTCGCAGCCTCCCGGGCGGACCATCGCCGCGCTTGGGGAGGGCACACCGCCGCTTCCCGCGTTCGTGGGTTATGGCGGCGTACAGATGCCCGATGCCCTACGGCGCGGCGCCATAGGGGTGCAGCCGGGCTGCTCCTTCACCGAGCTTTACCTCGCCGTGTGGCGCCTCTGGCACGACGGGCACAGGGAGGATGCGAGCCGACTGCACACCCGGATGCTGCCGTACCTCTCCTACTGGATGCAGGACGTCCAGTTGATCGTGGCGGCAGAGAAGCTGATCGCCGTGCGTCGAGGGCTCGTCGACGACGAACACTGCCGCGCTCCGGCGCGAACACTGGACCGTGCCGAGCGCGTGATGGTAGACGACTTCTGTTCAGAGTTCTCCGCGATGCTTCCGGTGGTCGACAGATGAGTGACATGCAGACAAGCACTGGTGATCGCCGGCAGGGCCGGCTCGCCGGCGAGGTCGTCGTGGTGACCGGGGGCGCCCGCGGCATCGGCCGCGCCATCGTGGAGGTGGCGCTGCGCGAGGACGCCCGTGTGGTGGCGGCCGATATGGACTCCGACACAGGGGCGCAACTGGTCGAGGACCTCGGGGCGGCGGGCGAGGGGCTGTGGTTCCGCGAGCTCGACGTCACCGACGAGGCGGCGGTCGCGGCGAGCACCGCCGAGATCGCGAGCGGGCTCGGCCCGGTGACGGTCTTGGTCAACAACGCGGGACGCAACGTCTACGCCGATCCGGTGCAGATGACCGAGCAGAGCTGGGACGACGTGTTCGCAGTGGACCTCAAGGCGCCGTGGATCTGCGCAAAGCACGTGCTGCCCGGCATGATCGCGGCCCGCCGTGGCTCCATCGTCAACATCGCGTCGCTGCACGCGTCACTGACCATCAGCGGGATGTTCCCCTACGCGGCGGCGAAGTCGGGTCTGGTCGGCTTCACCCGTAGCCTGTCGTTGGAAGTCGCGAAGTACGACGTCAGGGTGAACGCGGTCAGTCCCGGCTACGTCCGCACCGCGCTCGTCGACGAGTACTTCGCCCAGGACTCGGACGGGAAAGCTGAGGCAGCGGCCTTGCAGGCGCAACCACTCGGCCGCTTCGCCACTCCGACGGAGGTGGCCGAGGTCGTATGCTTCCTGGCTTCACCTGCCGCCTCCTACGTCACCGGCGCGGACTGGGCGATCGACGGCGGCCTCGGTGCGCGGTTCGCGTGACGCTTCGGGGGTAGCAGTGCTGAGGGAGTCGGACATGACCAGCAGGGTAGAGAAGCACTACCAGCAGCTGCTCGCGGCGAACTACACCTGGATGCTCGGTGGTGACATCGAACAGGCCGCGCAGCGGCAGCGCGCCCTGCTGGAGTCCGTGCTCGGCGGGCGTGCCGCCGAACCGGGTCCCGCAGTGGATCTCGGATGTGGCTCGGGCGCGCAGACGCTCGCGCTCGCGGACCTGGGCTACGCCCCGGTGTTCGCCGTGGACACCGACGAGGCGCTGCTCGCCGAGCTGCGCGCGTACGCCACCGGTCGTGCCGGTGTGCAGACCGTACACGGGGACGCGACCACCGCCGTTGCCGAGATCGACCCGGAGACGCTGCACGTCGCCGTGTGCATGGGCGACACGCTGCCGCACCTGCCGTCCCACGCGGCGGTCACCACGCTGTTCGACCACACGGCGCGGGCGCTGCGGCCGGGAGGCGCTCTCGTGCTGACCTACCGCGACCTGACCCACCCGCTGTACGGAGCCGACCGCGCCATCCCCGTGCGCAGCACGGCGGACAAGATCATGCTCTGCTTCCTCGACTTCGCCGGCGACGACACCGTCGAGGTCCACGACATCGTCTACACCCGTGCCGGCGACGGCTGGCACGTCACGAAGAGCAGCTATCCGAAGCTCCGCCTCGCGCCGCAGTGGGTCACCGACCAGCTCGCCGCGGCCGGCTTCGTCGTCGACCACCACGAGCAGACCGCATCCGGCCTGTGGTGCACCGTCGGCCTGCGTGCCGCTTAGCGCGAGCCGCCACCACTGGCGGCGGTACGGAAGGCGCGCAGGGTGCGCATGACGTCGTCGTCCGTGGTGCGCCAGCTGGACACCGACAGCCGGATCGCCGCGCGCCCCTCGAAGGTCGTCGGGCTCAGCCATGCCTCGCCGCTGTCGACGACCTGCCGCAGGATGCGCCCGGTGGTGTCGTCGTCGCCGAACCGGAACAGCACCTGGTTGAGCACGACGTCGTCGAGCAGCTGGCAGCCGGGGATCGCTGTGAGGCCGTCGGCGAAGGCGCGGGCGTGGGCACAGCTGCGTGCCACCAGCTCCGCCACGCCGTCGCGGCCGAGCGACCGGAGTGCGGCGTAGAGCGCGAATCCGCGGGCACGGCGGGAGAACGCGGGCGTCCAGTCGAGGGGATCGCGCGGTCGGTCTGGTCCACCCAGGACGAGGTAGTCCGCCGTGACGCTCATCGCGGCGCGGTGCGCGTCCGGGTGCGCGCAGTAGGCGAGACCGGAGTCGTAAGGGACGTTGAGCCACTTGTGCGTGTCCACCGACCAGGAGTCGGCCCGGTCCGCTCCGGCGACGAGGTGCCGGTGGGCGGGGCTGGCGACCGCCCACAGGCCGAAGGCTCCGTCGACGTGCAGCCCACGCCCCGGCGTCGCGCGCCGCGTCCGCGACGGCGTCCAGATCGTCGACGGCGCCGGTGTTGACCTCGCCGGCCTGGGCGCAGACGATCGTCGCGGTGTCGGCGGCGGCGAGCTCGCGACGGAGGCCGGCGACGTCCATCCGCGCGCCGTCGACAGGGACGCTCCGCCACGCCGCCCGCCCGATGCCCAGCCAGCGCAGGGCGCGGTCGATGCTGGCGTGCCGTCGGGCTCCCATCAGCACGCGTACCGGTGGCGCCCCGTGCAGTCCCTGCTCCTCGACGTCCCAGCCCGCTGCGCGCAACAGGTGGTGCCGGGCCGCGGCCAGACAGGTCAGGTGGGCTTCCTGGGTGCCGGTGACGAGTGCGAACGAGGCATGCCCGGGCAGGCCGAGCAGGTCACGCAGCCATCCGCCCGCGACCTCTTCCGCCACGCTGGCTGCGGGACCGCAGGCGTACAGGCCGGGGCACTGGTCCCACACCGTGGTCAGCCAGTCGGCGGCGACGGCGGCCGGCAGCGTGCCGCCGATGACGAACCCGAAATAGCGTCCGGACGGGATGGCGAGCAGACCCGGTTCTGCGCCGTCGGCCAGCTCCTCCACCACCCGCAGCGGGTCGACGGGCTCGCGCTGCAGCGGACCGCCGAGTCTCGTCCGCAGCGCGTCCACGCTCGCCGTCTCGCCGACCGGCCGGTCCGCCAGCGAGTCGAGCCAACCGGTCGCCAGCTCCTTGGTGCGGGTGAGCAGCTCGTCCACGGTCGTCGACGCTACGGCGACGCGGAATTCGTGGTCTTGCACGGAATTGCTCGCTCTACACTGGTCGGGTGTCGACAGCGGCCGGCGTCACGCGGATCTGGCGTGCCGACGATCTTGGCGGGGTCGAGCTCCTGCGTGCCACCATCACGGAGTTCGCCTTCCGCCCGCACGCGCACGAGGAGTTCTTCGTCGCGCTCACCGAACGCGGCGTGGCTACGCCCACGTACCGCGGCGACAGGCACGTGCTCGCACCCGGTGACGTGCTCGTGCTCAACCCGGAGGAAGCACACGCCGGCGGGCCGCCTGGAGAACAGTCCTGGAGCTACCGTGCCGTCTACCTCGACCCTGCCCTGCTGCGGGGCTTCGCGGCCGGGCAGCTGCCGCACTTCGGCGACGACCTCGTACGCGACCCGGAGATCGTCCGGGGACTGCGTCGCTTCCACCGGCTCGCGGAGTCACCGCGGTCGAGCAGGCTGCAGCGCGAGCAGACGCTGACCGCGACCCTCGCGCTGCTCACCAGCCGGTATGCGAGGCCAGGACCCGAGCTGCGGGAACCCGGCCGCGAGCCGGCCGCGATCCGCGCCGGCAGGGAGTACCTCGACGAACACGCCGCAGACTCCGTCACCCTGCAAGCGGTGGCTCGCCAGGTCGGCTTAAGCGCGTACCACTTCTGTCGGGCGTTCCGTAGTGCCGTCGGCATGACACCGCACGCGTACCAGACCCACATCCGGATCCGTCGCGCAAAGACCCTGCTCGACGCGGGTCACCCGATCGCCGATGTCGCGGCCAGGACCGGGTTCTACGACCAGGCACACCTCACCCGCCAGTTCACCCGCGCGATCGGTGTGCCACCCGGCCGCTACCGACTCAGAACCTAGTTAGGCTAGCCTAACTAGGTTCTGAGTCGAGAGGAGGCCGTAGTGAGTGGCCGCGAGCACAAGCCGTACCCGATCGTCATCCGCGACCTGGAGGTGCTCGACGCGTACGACGTGACGCCGCTGATGCGGCGCGTGGTGCTGACCGGCGACCAGCTCGGCGCCTTCCGCAACAACGGCTACCAGATCGGGCCGTTCGTCACGGAGAACGCCGACGACCACGTCAAGGTCGTCGTGCTCGGCCCGGACGCCCCCACCGTCGTCGCGCCGGCCCAGAACGACGGCTTCCTCGACTGGCTGCCGGAGACGATCGGACGGGCCCGCGACTACACCCCGCGGCGGCACGACGCCACGGCACGTCGGTTGGAGCTCGACTTCGTCCGGCACGTCGGCGGTCTCGCGGCCGAGTGGGCGGACCGAGTGAAGCCCGGCGACCGCGCGCTCGTCGCCGGTCCGCGCGGCACGACGGTGTTGCCGCCAGGGATCGACTGGTACTTCCTGGTCGGCGACGAGACGGCGCTGCCGGCCATCGCCCGCCGCATCGAGGAGCTGCCCTCGGGCACGCCGGTGACCGCCGTCGTGTCGGTGGCTTCCGCGAGCGAGGAGCAGACCCTCGACCACCGCGCCGACCTGCACCTCACCTGGGTGCACAGGGACACCGCGGGCCCCGACGCGCTGATGGACGCGGTGCGGTCCGCGCCGTGGCGGGACGGCCAGGTCTACGCCTGGCAGCAGGCGAAGCGGGCATGCTGCGTCCCGTCAGGCGCTGGTTCAAGCGCGACCAGCAGGTCGCACGCCGCTGCGTCGACGTCGCCGGTTACTGGCGGGCCGGGCACTCCCAGCTGCAGGCGGCCGAGGAGCTGCACCGCCTGCAGGACGCCGTCGACCTCGCCGTTCCTTACGCGGCGCGCGCGGCGCTCACCCTCGACCTCGCGGAGCACGTGATCGACGGGCACACCACGGTCACCGCGCTCGCCGCGGCAACGGGCACCCAGGCCCGCGGCATCCGCAAGCTGCTCCGCGTGCTCGCCCACGAGAAGCTGTTCACCCTCGGCGCGGACGACACCGTCGGGCTCACGGCGCTCGGGTCCGTGCTCGTCGAGGACCACGTGCACGAACGCTACGACCACCGCAGTGGTTACGCGCGCATCGACGACTGCTGGCCTGGCTTGCTGCACTCGCTGCGCACCGGCGGGTCCGGCTACGAGCACGCGACCGGACGGGCGTTCTGGGCCCGGCTCGGCAGCGACGACAAGCTCGGCAGCACGTTCGACCACGCACAGGGGCAGGAGTCCGCGCTGTGGTCGGCGCGTTCTGTCGAGGCGTTCGCGCTCACCGGCGAGGAGCACATGGTGGACGTCGGCGGCGGCACAGGGACGTTCCTCGCAGTCGTGCTCGACGCGCACCCGGGCACCCGCGGAACGCTCGTCGAGCTGCCCACGACCGCGGAACGCGCGCGCCACTCGCTCGGCGAGCGCGGGCTCGCCGACCGGGTACGGGTGGTGCCGCAGAGCTTCTTCGAGCCGCTGCCGCCCGACGGCGACGTCTACGTACTCGCCCAGGTGTTGCACGACTGGCCGGACGCCGAGGCGGTCGCCATCCTCACCCGGGTTGCGGAGGCGGCTGGTGACCGCCGCATCCTGCTCGTTGAGCGGCTGCCGAGCGAGCACGACCACGACCACGACCTCGCGTACGACCTGCAGATGTACGCGAGGTTCGGCGGTGGCGGCAGGGACCTGGACGAGTACGCCGCCCTCGCCGAGCGTGCCGGGCTGCACCTGCACGGCGTCACCGAGCTCCGCGCCGGCCGCCACCTGCTCGAGCTGCGCCCGCGGGGCTGACCCGGCTCAGCGCACCTCGGCGAGCCGGACGAGTTGTCCTCCGCCGTGCCGAGTTCGACGGACTCCAGTCGCCGCAACGCATGCGCCAGCGCCGTGAGGTACGGCGTGGGCACATCGGCGCGGTGGGCCATGGCGATGAGTTCTTCCTGCCGGTCGATCGGCTCGGCCATCGGTGCGTCGGCAAGTGCCGTCGCGGCGAGCATCGCGCCGAAGCCCAGCTTCGACCAGAGGAAGCCCATCACGTTGTCGTCGTCTCGACCGGTCCCCAGGTGGCGAGGTCGCGGGCAAGCTCCGCGATGCGCGTCGAGGTGCGCCCGTCGAGCTCGCCGAGCACGAGCGCCCCGGTGCCGCCACCGGCGATCACACCCGGCTCGACCACGTCGGCGAAGAAGTCGACGAACGCGCCGACCGTGCGTTCAACCCCGAGGTGCTCCGCGAGTACCGCCTCGTGCAGGCCGTTCTGCACCGACGGGATGGCCGGCGCGCACCAGCACCGCTCCCAGTCCTGCCACCACTATGTGCCGAGCTCCGCGGCGACCTGCTCGACGACCTGCTCGTGCGTGGCCAGCCAGACGTCGTCGAAGCTCGTGATGTGGTCGAGCAGCTCGTCGAGCACGACGATGCGTGAGCGATGCCCGATGACGTGCGGGTGCAGCGTGAGCTGGAAGACACCACGCTCCTGCCGTGCCTGGTCGAACTCGTCGCGCCAGATCCTGCCGAGCTCGCGTGGTGCGGTGTACGGCCGCAGACCGCCGAACCGGTCCATCGTCAGACACGGCGCATCGTCGCGGATCCACTCCACCGGCAGTTCGACGATGCCGGTCGGGGCGCCGTCGGCGACTATCTCGTACGGCTCGTCGTCGCCCATCAGCGAGGAGTCGTAACGGAAGCCGAGCTTCCTGATGACGTCGAGCGTGTGTTCGCTGAACTCCCACGACGGCGTACGGATGCCGACCGGACGCGCACCGGAGAGCCGCTCGAGCGTGTCGATGCTGCGTGCCGTGAGGTCGAGCTCGGCGTCGGCGTCGAGCAGGGTGTTGCGCTCGTGGATCCAGCCGTGCACACCGATCTCGTGACCGCTCTCGACGTAGCTGCGCGGCTCGTCGGGATGCAGCAGCGCGGCGACCGCGGGCATGAAGAACGTCGCAGGGACCCCGTATCGGTCGAGCAGCCGCAGGATCCGCGGGACCGCGGCGCGTGCGCCGTACTCGCCCTGGGACAACCGGCCAGGATGGGTGATGCCGTCTCGCAGAGCGGACGTCTCGTGGTCGGAGTCGAACGAGATCGTCACGGCGACGCGTGCGTCACCGGGCCAGGTCGGTGGTACGAGCCGTCGGCCCGCTCGTACCCGTTCTACCGGACGCCGCCACTGCGCCTCGGCCCACCGCCAGGATTCGATCGCCATCGGCGGTCTCCTTCATCACGCAGGACGGGCCGGCTGGGTCGCTGGCACCGTATGGCGGCAGCACGAATCCGGTCAACGGTGACGTGCGCCACGTCAGCCGTCGGGGAGCATGTCCCGCTGGTGTGCGACGGCCTCGCGCACGAGGGCCGTCACGGCGTCCGGTTGTGCCGACGCCGACGGGTAAGGGACGCGGCGCACGTCCCGGCCGTCGCCGACCAACAGGCCGGCCGGGTCGGCGAGCAGTACGCCCTTGTGGAACACCAGGCTGACGCCGTTCTTCGCGACCGCGATCGCGCACACCCAGTGGTGCCAGTCGGCCGCGGCGGTGAACGTCAGCCGCCCCCACTTGACCGCTTCCTGCAGCTCGGCGGCCGCCCGCACGGTCTCGGCCAGCTCGCGCGCCTGGTCCTGGTGCGGTGCGCCGTGGCTGCGCAACCACTCGTCCGTCGTCATCGCGAACACGCTGCCAGCCGGTACCGACAGTACGGACCTTTACAAGGCGCAGAGATTGGGTGCAATATGCATGCAATGCCCGCGAAGGGATGGCGCGATGAAGCACACCCGGATGGTCGTCGGCGGGAAACTGGTGGCCGGCGACGAGCAGTTCGAGTCGACGAACCCGTTCACCGGCGAGGCCTGGGCGACCGTGCCGGCGGCGAGCCCGGCCGACGTCGACACGGCGGTGCAGGCGGCCAGCGAGGCGTTGCCGCAGTGGCGGAGCACGCCCGGTGTCGAACGCGGGCGGTTGATGTTCGCGCTCGCCGACGCCATCGAGGCCGAGGCCGACGAGCTCGCCCGGCTGGAGACCACCGACAACGGCAAGGTCATCAGGGAGACCACCAACCAGATGGGGTTCGCCGCGCGTAACCTGCGGTTCTTCGGCGGTTACGCGGACAAGATCTACGGCAGCACCATCCCGCTCGACCGCGCCGGCATGTTCGACTTCACCAGGCGCAGACCGTACGGCGTCGCGGCGATCATCACCGCGTGGAACTCGCCGATCGCGTTGCTGGCCAACAAGTTGCCGCCCGCGCTCGCGACCGGTAACACCGTTGTGGTGAAGCCGTCGGAGCACGCGTCGGTCACCACGTGTGAGCTCGCCAGGATCGCGCTCGACGCCGGCCTGCCACCCGGTGTCTTCAACGTGGTCACAGGCGCCGGCGAGGTGGGCGACGCGCTGACGTCGCACGACGGGGTCGACAAGATCAGCTTCACCGGGGGCAGCGCGACAGGCGCGCGGGTGGCGGCGAACGCCAGCCGCCGCCTGGTGCCGCTGACGCTCGAGCTCGGCGGCAAGTCACCGAACATCGTGTTCGCCGACGCGGACATCGACCGCGCGGTGGTCGGCGCCATCGCGGGGATCTTCGCCGCGGCGGGGCAGACCTGCATCGCCGGCTCCCGGTTGCTCGTCCAGCGTGAGGTGTACGACCAGGTGCTCGACGCCGTCGTCGAACGCGCCCGCGGGATCACGCTCGGCGACCCGTTGCGCCAGGAGACCGAGATGGGACCGGCGGCGAACCGCCCGCAGTTCGACCGCATCCTCCAGCTGGTCGAGTCCGGTCGTGCGGAGGGCGCGCAGCTGCTCACCGGTGGGAAGGCGGCGGACGGGCACGGCAACGGGCTGTTCGTCGAGCCCACCGTGTTCGGTGCCGTCGACCCCGGCATGCGGATCGCGCGCGAGGAGATCTTCGGCCCGGTGCTCTCGGTGATCCCGTTCACCGACGAGCAGGAGGCCGTGGAGATAGCGAACGGCGTCGAGTACGGCCTCGCCGCCGGAGTCTGGACCGGCGACATCGACCGTGCCCACCGCGTCGTCGAACAGCTCGAGACCGGTTCGGTCTGGGTGAACACCTACCGCACCAACGCCGCACAGGCGCCGTTCGGCGGCACCAAGCGAAGCGGCTACGGCAGGGAGCGCGGTGAGGACGCGTTGCTCGAGTACACCTACGTGCAGAACGTGATGATCGACTATTCCGGCGCCGCGCGCGACCCGTTCTCCATCAGGACCTGAGCCAAATCCATCCCGGGGGACCAAGCAACTCGGAGGTTCGAGATGTCTCGGCAGAGTCGCAGAGTCGCGATCGCCACCCTCGTCGGTACGACGGTGGAGTGGTACGATTTCTTCATCTACGGTACGGCCGCCGCGCTGATCTTCAACCAGCTGTTCTTCCCCTCGTTCTCCCCGCTCGCGGGCACGCTGCTGTCGTTCGCGACGTTCGCGACCGGGTGGCTCGCCAGGCCGATCGGCGGTGTGCTCGCCGGGCACTTCGGCGACCGGGTGAGCCGCAAGTCGATGCTCGTCATCACCGTCGTGGGCATGGGCATCGCGACGATGCTCGTCGGTGTGTTGCCCACGTACGACAGCATCGACGTGTGGGCGCCGCTGTTGCTGGTGACGTTGCGGATCCTGCAGGGCCTCGCCGTCGGCGGTGAGTACGGCGGTGCGGTGGTGATGGCCGTCGAGCACGCGCCGGCCGGCCGCCGTGGCCTCGGCGCCGCCTGGCCGCAGATGGGCGTGCCGGGCGGGCTCGTGCTCGGCACGGCGGTGTTCTACCTGTTCAACACCATGCCGGAAGCGAGCTTCCTCGCCTGGGGTTGGCGTATCCCGTTCCTGCTCAGCTTCGTGCTCGTCGTCGTCGGCCTGGTGATCCGGATGCGGATCGTGGAGAGCCCGGCGTTCCAGGACGCCAAGCGGCAGCAGGCCGTGGTGCGGCTGCCGGTCGTGGACGTCGTGCGGCGCCACCCGGGTCGCGTGCTCATCGTGATCGTCGCGCACATCGCGCCGAACACCTACTTCTACACGTTCGCGACGTTCATCCTGGCGTACGCGACCACGCAGCTCGGCTATCCGAACAGCACGGTGCTCGTGGCCGTCAGCATCGCGGCGTTGATCGAGACGTGCACGCTGCCCGCGTTCGCGCACCTCTCCGACCGGGTCGGCCGCCGGCCGGTCTACATCGTCGGGTTGGTGTTCCTCGCGCTGTGCGCGTTCCCGTTCTTCTGGCTCGCCAGCCTCGGGTCGACCGTGTTGCTGTTCATCGGCATCGCGGTGTGTCTCGGCATCGGCCACTCCGCCGTGTACGGTACGCAGGCGAGCTTCTTCTCCGAGCTCTTCCCGACGGCGGTCAGGTACACCGGCCTGTCGCTCGGCTACCAGATCGCGGGTGCGCTGTTCGGTGGGCCGTTGCCGATCATCGCGACCGCACTCGTCGCCGCCGCGGGTGGTACACCGTGGCTGTTCGCCGGGTACATGGCGGTGGCCGCGTTGGTCAGCGCGTTCGCCGCGTACCTCGCCCCCGAGACCTCACGGCTACGACTCGACGACGCCGTCGAGCCGGACAAGAAGCTCGCCAGCCACGGCTAACCGGAGGACAACTTGGCCACCACCGAGACCGACGTCGTCGTCGTAGGAGCAGGCAACGCCGCGCTGGTCGCGGCACTCGCCGCGCACGAGGCGGGCGCGAAGGTGATCGTGCTCGAGGCCGCCGACGAGGCGGAGCGCGGCGGGAACAGCAGGTTCTCCGGCGGCATCTTCCGCACGGCGCACGACGGGCTCGACTCGATCCGCCCGTTGCTGCACGAGTCGAGCGAACGGTTCCTCGGCAAGGTGTCGGTCGGGGCGTACCCGCGGGAGCAGTACATAGAGGACTGGCTGAGCACCTCCGCGGGACGGCCGCCGCTGCCGCTCGTACACACGGTCGTCGACCGCTCGTACGAGACGGTCGACTGGATGCGGCAGCGCGGCGTCGAGTGGGAGCTGACCGCGAACAAGCTGTTCGACCTGGACAAGCTCGACCGCGTCTACGACGTGCCGCCGGGTGGTGCCATCCGTGCCCGTGGCGAGGGTGTCGGCCTGGTGGAGCGGCTGTTCGAGGCGGTGGAACGCGCCGGCATCGAGGTCTGGTACTCGTCGCCCGCGGTGGGGCTGGTGACCCGTGGGTCGACGGTCGAAGGTGTGCGGATCCGGCGCAACGACAGGTACGACGAGGTGCACGGCACCGTCGTACTCGCCAGCGGTGGGTTCGAGGCGAACCCGGAGATGCGACTGCGCTACCTCGGTCCAGGGTGGGACCTGGTGAAGGTACGCGGGTCGCGGTTCAACATGGGCACCATGCTGACCCAGGCGCTGCTTACCGGTGCGCAGCCCGCCGGGCACTGGGGTGGTTGCCACGCCAGCCCGCAGGACGCCGCCCACCCGCCGGTCGGCGACCTCGACCTCACCGACAAGCTCAGCCGGTACTCGTACCCGTACGCGGTGTTGGTGAACCGCCGGGGTGTGCGGTTCGTGGACGAGGGCGAGGACCACGTCTGGCTGACGTACGCGAAGACCGGCAGCGCGATCCTCGCCCAGCCGGAGGGCGTCGCGTACCAGGTGTTCGACCAGAAGACGGCACACCTGCTCGAACCGCGGTACCAGACCGGCACGCCGGTGGTCGCCGACACCCTCGACGAGCTGGCCGAGTGTCTCGACCTGCCGGCGAAGGCGCTCGCCGAGACGATCGAGGCGTTCAACGCCGCGGTTGCGCCCGACGCCGCGCAACGGTTCGACCCGCTCACGTCCGACGGTGTCGCGGCCGAGCCGGTGGGACAACCACCGAAGTCGAACTGGGCGCAGCGGATCGAGGACCCGCCGTTCGTCGTGTACCCGGTGACGTGCGGCATCACGTTCACGTACGGTGGGCTGAAGATCGACACGGACGCACGCGTGCTCGACACCGAGGGACGCGCGATGCCCGGGCTCTACGCCACCGGCGAGATCGCCGGCGACTTCTTCTACCACAACTATCCCGGCGGCTCCGGTCTCGTCCGTGGCGCGGTGTTCGGCCGCATCGCGGGTGCGAACGCCGCGGCGGCCGCGGTGGGTGAGGCGGCTGCCTAATGACAGTGCACCCCGTCGACCTCCCGCGCTCCGCTCCTCGCTCATCTGCGGTGGCCGCATCGCTGTCCGGTCATGTTCTCGCTGCGATGCTCACGCGGGAGGTCTCCTCATGACGGATACCGTACTGGGCTTCATCGGCCTCGGCGTGATGGGTGCGCCGATGTGCCACAACCTGCTGCGGCACAGCGGCAAGCCGGTGACGGCCTACGACATCGACACTGCGGCTGTCGCGGAAGTGGAGCGCGCCGGCGGCACGCACGCGTCGTCAGCGGCCGAGTTGGTGGCCGCGAGCGACATCGTGTTCTGCTCGCTGCCTGGCGGCGACGAGGTCGAAGCGGTCGTCACCGACGTGCTCGGGCACTGCAGGGAAGGCCAGACGGTCGTGGACCTGAGCACGTCGCCGGTACGGCTGGTGCAGCGGCTCGCGGAGGTGCTCGCCGGCCGTGGCGTCGCGTTCGCCGATGCGCCGGTCGCACGCACGAGGCACGCCGCCGTCGAGGGCACGCTCGCCATCACCGTGGGTGCGGACGCCGAGGTGTTCGCGCGGGTAGAACCATTACTGCGGTGCTTCGCCACCGACGTCACGCACTGCGGTCCTGTCGGTGCGGGTGCGTTGGTGAAGCTGCTGAACAACATGGTCGTCTTCGAGACCGTGGTCGCGCTCGCCGAGGCGGTCACGCTCGCGCGCAGGAGCGGTCTGGTCGGCGACGAGCAGCTGTTCGACGCACTGGGCAAGGGCTCGGCCGCGAGCTTCACGCTGGAGAATCACGGCAAGAAGGCGTTGCTGCCCGACCTGCACCCTGAGAGCGCGTTCCCCGCAAGGTACATGCGCAAGGACGTCGGTTACGCCCTCGACCTGGCCGCGGACGTCGGGGTACGCGCGCCCGCGGGCGAGCTCGCGCACCAGCTGCTCGACGAGCTCTGCGAACAGGGCCACGCCGACGCGTACCACACGGCCGTCGTCCGCCTCATCGACGCCGAGTAACCGAGGAAGTGATCCAGATGTCGAACGTGCACGAGGTCTACGCGGTCAAGTTCGGTGAGCACACGCACGGCGTACGCGGTGAGTACTTCCACGGCTCCGCCGCACATCCGTGGGACGAGCAACGCCAGCTCGACTACTACGTCTGGCTGATCAGGTCGGGCGCACAGGACGTCGTGGTCGACGCGGGGTTCACCGCGGAGACCGCTGCACGCCGCAAGCGCAACCACTTCCGGTCGCCGTCACAGGCGCTCGCGATGCTCGACACCGCGTGCGACTCGGTGCCGTACGTCATCCTTTCGCACTTCCACTACGATCACGTCGGCGACATCGAGGCGTTCAGCGATGCACGCTTCGTCGTACAGGAGAAGGAGATGGCGTTCTGGACGGGGAAGTACGCGTGGCGCAAGGAGTTCCGGCGCCTGGTCGAACGTGACGACATGGAACGCCTGGTCCGGTTCGGCCTCGACGGGCGGATGCTGTTCGTCGACGGTGAGCACGAGGTGGTGCCAGGTGTGCGGGTGCATCACGTCGGCGGGCACACGGCCGGGCTGCAGGTGGTGAGCGTGGAGACCGAACGCGGCACAGTCGTGCTCGCCGCGGACGCCACGCACCTGTACGGCAACGTGGAGAACGACGCCCCGTTCGGCATCTTCATGTCGCTGCCCGGCATGTACGACACCTTCGACACCCTGCACGCGCTTGCGAGCTCGTCGGAGCTGATCGTGCCTGGGCACGACCCTGACGTGCTGAAGCGGTACGACCAGGTCGACGGGCTCGATGGCCTCGCGGTGCGGATCGCGTAGGAGGTCGACGATGGCAGAGATCCAGGACCCGGTGTGCGTCGTCGGGTTGGGCAACATCGGCGGGTCGGTGGTCGCGAACCTCGTGGAGCGCGGCCACGAGGTGGTCGGCTACGACCCGGACGCCGAGGCACGCAAGCACGCGGCAGACGCCGGCGCACGCGTCACCGACGTGTTCGCCGATGCGGTGGCGGAAGCGGGCGTGACCATCACCAGCCTGCCGGACGCGGCCGTGGTGCGGTCGGTGTGGCTGGGGGAGCAAGGCCTGGTGGCGTGCGCGGTGCCGGGCTCGTACGTGCTCGAGCTGAGCACCATCGACCCCGACACGATGCGCGAGGTCGGAGCGTCCGCGACCAGTGCTGGCCTGCGGGTGCTCGACTGCGCGGTCAGTGGCGGTCCGGTGGAGGCGAGGCAAGGCACGCTCTCGCTCATCGTCGGCGCGGACGACGGCGACCTCGCCGACGCAGGCCCGTTGCTCGCCGACATCGGCTCCGCCTCGCACACCGGCCCGGTCGGCACGGGGAAGATCGTCAAGCTGGTCAACAACCTGATGTCCATGGGCAACGTGCTCGTGGCGGCGGAAGCTTTCGCCGTCGGCGTCGCGGCTGGCATGGAACCGCAGCGCCTCTACGACGTGCTCGCGGTCAGCGGTGGCCGCTCACACCACTTCACCAAGCGCTTCCCGAAGGCGCTCACGGACGACTTCAGTCCTGGCTTCACCATGCGGCTGGGGGAGAAGGACCTCGGGCTCGGGCTCGAGCTCGCCCAGCGGGTCGGCGTGCCCGCGCCCTCGGCGGCGACCACGAGACAGATGTACGCGCTCGCGCTTGCCGAAGGGCTCGGCGACGACGACATCGTCGCGCTGCTGCGACTCTACCAACGCTGGGCGGGTGACGAATGAACCCACCGGGGTTGCCTGCGGTGCTGATGCGCGGCGGGACCAGCAAGGGCGTCTTCGTGCACACGCGCGACGTGCCGCCCGCCGGCCCGGAGCGCGACGCGGTCGTGCTCGCCGTCATGGGCAGCCCTGACCCGATGCAGATCGACGGGCTCGGCGGCACGTACTCGAGCACCAGCAAGCTGGTCGTCGTCGAACCCGGTGTCGACGGCGACGACGTGACGTACTGGTTCGCGCAGGTCGGCGTGGACCGGCCGGTCGTCGACTGGTCGGGCAACTGCGGGAACCTCACCTCCGCCGTCGGGCCGTTCGCCATCGACGAGGGCCTGGTCGAGGCCGTCGAGCCGGTCACCACTGTGCGACTGCGCAACGGCAACACCGGCGTCGCGATCACCGCGGAGGTGCAGGTGCGCGACGGCCGCGCGAGATACGACGGCGAGCACGTCGTCCCCGGCGTGCCCAGGCCCGGTGCGCCTGTGGTCACCAGGTATCTCGACCCCGGCGGTTCGGTGTTCGGCACGGCCCTGCCGACCGGTGGGCCGACGGCCGTGGTTCCCGGCCCGCACGGTGACGTGGAGGTGAGCGTCGTCGACGTCGCGCACCCGATGGCGTTCGTGCCCGCGAAGGCGCTCGGCGTGACCGTCGCGGACGCCTCCCCACCCGAGCTGAACCGTGACCCCGAGCTGCTGCGCCGGCTGGAGTGGATGCGCGGCGCATGTGCCGTCGCCCTCGGCCGGGTCGACGACCCGCAGGACGCGGCCGAGCGTTCCGCCATCGTCCCGCGGCTGGTGTTACTCGGCGAACCGGTCGACGACGGCCACGACATCGCGGCGGTGGGGGTGTCGATGGGCGCCGTACATCACGCGCTGCCGATGACCGCCGCCCTGTGCCTCGGCGCCGCCGTCCGGTTGCCAGGCACCGTCGCAGCAGGTACAGCCCGCCCGGTGGCGGACGAGACCGTGCGTATCCGGCACCCGAAGGGTGTGGTGGACGTGCTCGCCGACGTCGCCTCCGACAGCACAGTGCGCTCTGTAGGTGCCGTACGAACCGCACGCCGGTTGATGTCCGGCACCGTCCACCTACCCGGCTAGGAGGCTTCAGTGCCTGAACCGTTCCTCGGTGTACGACCGCCGACCTGGTTGACCGACGACACCGTGGCCGAGACGCAAGCCGCCGTCGAGTGGGCGGTGCAGGCGGAACACCTCGGCTACGACATGCTGTTCGTCCTCGACCGACTGCTCGCCGCGGCCCGCGGCAGCACCGGGCTGCCGGTGTACGGCGGCACCATGGTCGACCCGTTCCTGATGTTGTCCGCGGTCGCGGCGCGTACGTCCCGGCTGCGGTTGGCGACACTGGTCGCCGTCGTGCCGTTCCGGCATCCCGCGGTGCTGGCGAAGCTCACCGCGAGCCTGGACGTGTTGTCCGGCGGGCGTTACGTGTTCGGCGCGGGCTCCGGATGGAGCGACCCCGAGCTGCGCATGTTCGGCGTCGACCGGCGCCGCCGCGGTGCGCAGATGGAAGAGGGCATCGAGCTGGTCCGCCAGCTGTGGACCGGCGAGTCGGTGACCGCGGACGGGCAGTGGTGGCAGCTCGACGACGTCTGCGTGCTGCCCCGCCCGGTGCAGCGGCCGGGCCCGCCGGTGTGGCTGGGCTCCTTCGCGCCGGACGACGCGGTGACCTGGTCCGGCCGGATGAGCGACGCGCAGCACCGTGCATTGCAGCGGGTCGGCCGGGTCGCGGACGGCTGGGTGCCGTTGACCTACTCGGCGGGCCACAAGCGCCAGCTTGACCCGGCACAGCTGGCGCAGGGCTGGAACATCGTCGCGGCCGCGGCGACGGACGCCGGCAGGAAGCCGGACGAGATCGACATCGTCTACGCGCACTGGATCGCCATCGTCCGCGACGACGCCGAGCGCCGCGCCTGCGAGGCGGTACTCGCCAGGTACTTCCCCGGTGACTACGACGATGCGCGCGCGACGTACCTGATCGGCACGCCGGAGGAGATCGCGGAGCGCATCCGCGTGCAGACGGCGTCGCTGGAACGCATCGACGGGTACCTGTTCACGCCGATCAACGACACCACGGAACACCTGGAGTCGATCATCACCGACCTGCGGCCGCTGCTGCCCTGACGTACAGCAGGTGTCAGTCGCCGATGAGGTCCGCGATCCGGCTCGCGCGTGCGTTGCGCAGGTGCAGCTGGGCGGCGTTCGCGGCCGCGTCGCGGTCGCCTGCGCGGATCGCCGCGATGATCGCCCGGTGCTCGTCCAATGCGGCCTTCCTGCGCTCCGGTTGGGCCAGCGTCGACGACGGCAGCCGGCGGACGGCGTGCTCGACCTGGCCGAGGAAACGGTCCAGGTATCCGTTGTCCGTGGCGAGCCTGATCTCCCGGTGGAACTCGAGGTTCCGACGCACCATGGTGGCGAGGTCGCCGATCTCCGCGTCCCGCGCCAGCTGTTCGTTGATGGCGTCCAGTCGGTCGGCCAGGCCGGCCGGCTGCCTGGTCGCCGCCAGGCGCGCCGCGAGGCCCTCCAGGTTCTCGCGCACGACGTAGAGCGCGAGCACGTCCTCGACCGACATCTGCGCCACGACCGCGCCCTGGTTCGCCGTCTTCACCACCAGGCCCTCGTCCGCGAGCAGCCGCAGCGCCTCGCGCACGGGTGTGCGGCTCACCTCGAACACGGCGGCCAGCTCGTCCTCGCGCAGCCAGGTGGAGGCGGCGATCGCGCCGTCGAGGATCGCCTCTCGCAGCGCTTCGGTCACGGCCTCGGTGGTGCGCCCGCGCAGCGGCCCTTCGCCGAGGTAGGCACGCAGCACCCGCGGGCCGTCCGACCCGGGGGCGGTGCCCGCCGCGTCGGCCCGACCGTCGCGCGCAGTCTTCATGGTCCTGACCCTAGTCGTTCGTCCGGAGGGGACGTCTCGAACCGCTCGCCAAACGTGATTGCATGCAACTAGTATTCAGTATTGAGTCTACCGGCAAAAGGGTGGAGGCGCAGGTGGCAGGTGCAGGATCGCCAGCGAGGCGGGACGACACGGTCGACGTGCTGGTCGTCGGTGCGGGCAACGCGGCGTTCAGCGCAGCGCACGCGGCACGCGCGGGCGGCGCCAGGGTCCTCGTGCTGGAGAAGGCGCCCGAGGACGAGGCCGGCGGCAACTCGTACTACACGGCAGGCGCGTTCCGGGTCGGCTTCGACAGCGTCGACGACCTGGTGCCGCTGCTCGACGCCGAGTCGAAGGCGCTGCTGCCGGACGCCGACGTCCCGCCGTACCCGAAGGCGACGTTCCGTGCCGACCTGGACAGGATCACCGAAGGCCGCTGCGACCCGGCGATGGCCGACGTGCTCGTCGGGCGCAGCACGGAGACCGTGCGCTGGCTGCACGACGTCGGGTTGCGCTTCCGGCTGATCCACGAGCGGCAGACGTACGTGGTCGACGGCAGGTACCAGTTCTTCGGTGGCCTTGTCCTCGGCGTCGTCGGCGGTGGCAAGGGGCTGATGCAGCAACACACCGCCGCCGCGCGCGCTTCCGGCGTCGAGATCCGTTACGGCACCGCGGCCACCGGCTTGGTGACCGAGGCCGGACGGGTCGTCGGCGTCCGTTGCCGGGACGCCGACGGCGAGTACACGGTGCATGCCGGCGCGGTGGTGCTCGCCGCGGGCGGCTTCGAGGCGAACCCGACGCTGCGTGCGCAACACCTCGGCCCCGGCTGGGAACGCGCCATCGTACGTGGCAGCCCACACAACACCGGCGAGGTGCTGGAGTACGCGATCGTCGCGGGCGCGGACCGGCACGGCGACTGGGGCAGCTGCCACAGCGTGCAGTGGGACGCCGGCGCACCGCCCGGCGGCGGCGAACGGGTGCTCACCAACCAGCTCACCCGGCAGAGCTACCCGATCGGCATCGTGGTCAACAACCGCGGCGAGCGGTTCGTGGACGAGGGCGCGGACTACCGCAACTTCACCTACGCCAAGTACGGCAAGGAGATACTCGCCCAGCCGGACGGCAGGGCCGTGCAGATCTTCGACGCGAAGACCCGTCCCATCCTGCGCACCCTGGAGTACGACAGCTCGCCCATCACCGGTGCGCAGGCGGACACCGTCGTCGACCTCGCCAAGGCGCTGGACATCGACCCGGACGGGCTGGCCGCCACCGTCGAGGCGTTCAACGCCGCCGCCGACCCGCGTCCGTTCGACCCGGCCGTCAAGGACGGCAAGAGCGCCGCGGTCGACCCGCCGAAGTCGAACTGGGCCACGCCGATCGACACACCGCCGTACTACGGGTTCGCCGTTGCCTGCGGCATCACGTTCACCTTCGGCGGCGTGCACGTGGACGAGCGCGCGCAGGTGCTCGACGCCGGTGGTGCGCCGATCCCCGGCCTGTTCGCCGCCGGCGAGCTCGTCGGTGGGCTGTTCTCCGGTAACTACCCCGGTGGCTCCGGTCTCACCGCGGGCGCGGTCTTCGGCCGCCTCGCCGGCCAGCACGCCGCCGGTTGACCGTGGGGCGGACACTCGTCGAGAAGATCTTCACCGAGCACACCGGCCACGACGCGCGCGCCGGCGACATCGTGGTCTCGCCCGTCGACTTCGTGTTCTCCCACGACGGCAACCGGGCGCAGCCGACGCAGACGTTCCGCGAGCTCGGTGGCGACCGCGTCTTCGACCCCAGCAGGGTCGCGCTGTTCCTGGACCACGCACCGAACGTGCACACCACCGCCGTATCCGAGCTGCACAACGAGATGCGCAGCTTCGCGCGCGACCAAGGGGTGTGGCTGTACGACATCGGCCGCGGCATCTCGCACCAGGTGCTGCCGGAGGAGGGACACGCGATGCCGGGCCGGATCGTCGTCGGCTCCGACTCGCACACCTGCACCGCCGGCGCGTTCGGGCTGCTCGCCACCGGTGTCGGCTCCACCGACCTGGCCGTCGCCATGATGCTGGGCAAGCTCTGGTTCAAGGTGCCGCCGACCCGCCGGATCGTCCTCGCCGGCGAACCGCAGCGCGGGGTGTACGCGAAGGACATCGTGCTCGCCGTGCTCGGCGAGCTGGGCGCGGACGGCGCGACGTACCAGGCGGTCGAGTACACTGGCCGCGCTGTCTGTGCAGGCGCGGATGACCATGACGAACATGGCCTTCGAGATGGGCGCGAAGTTCGGTCTGGTCGGCGTCGACGACACCACCCGCGCCCGGCGCACACCTCCGACGACGACGCCGAGTTCGCCGCCGTGCACGAGATCGACGTGGCCGCCCTCGTGCCGCAGGTGGCGCTGCCGCCGCGGCCGGACGACGTCCAGCCGGTGAGCGCCGTCGCCGGCACGCCGATCAGCCAGGCGACCATTGGCACGAGCGCGAACGGTCAGCTGGAGGACCTACGCGCCGCGGCCGAGCTGTTGCGCGGCAACCGACTCGCCCCAGGCGTGCGGCTGTTCGTCGCGCCGGCGTCGCGCAACACGTACTTCGACGCGCTGCGCGGGGGACTGGTCGAGGAGTTCGTGTCCGCGGGCGCGGTCTGGGGGACGCCGGGCTGCAGTGGCTGTACGGGCGCCTCCGCGTTCGGCGTGCCTGGCGACGGCGAGAACATGATCACCAGCGCGCCGCGCAACTTCGTCGGCCGTACGGGCAACCGCAACGCGTCCATCTGCCTGACATCGCCGGCGACCGTGATGGCAGCCGCGATCGCGGGCGAGATCGTCGACCCGCGGGAGGTGGCTGCCTAAGGGCCAGCGGCCGGGTGCACAGGTTCGGCGACGACGTGAACACCGACGTCATCATCGCCGCCCAGCACAAGGCGTCCGCACTGGACATCGCGACCATGGCCAGGCACACGTTCGAGGACATCGACCCCGACTTCGTCGACCGGGTGCGGCCGGGCGACCTCGTCGTCGCCGGCAGGAACTTCGGCTGCGGCTCGTCGCGCGAGACCGCGCCGCGGGTGCTCAGCGCATGCGGCGTCGCCGCGGTGGTGGCGCAGCCGTTCGCCCGCATCTTCTTCCGCAACGCGATCAACAGTGGCCTGCCCGTCGCCGAGTGCGACACCACCGGCATCGCAGCCGGCGACGAGCTCGTCCTCGACCTCGACGCCGGCTACCTCGAGGCCGCCGGCACCCGGCGCCGGGTCGACTGACCGTACGGCGCTCAGGGCCGCATCAGCAGGTCGGCGTGGAGCTGCTGGTTCACCCCGAGTGCCACCACCAGCACCACCGCTACGGTGACGACCAGCCAACGTGGACGCAACCGCACGGTCAGCCAGCGTCCGGTGAGCCACCCGGCGACATGCCTGACGACCAGGGTCAGCGCGCCCAGGACGAGCGGGATGCTGGCCGGGTTGTACGCCCAGGCGCTCGCCACGTCGCCGCGCATCGCGGAGTAGACGCCGCGGGTGCCGCCGCAGAGCGGGTCCATGATGCCGAAGAGGTTGTGCAGCGGCCCGTGCAGGTCGAGCGGCGGCAGCCCGAACACCGCCATGGCCGCACCGACGAGCAGGCCGCCGACGGCGAGCACGAACAGCCCGCGGTGGCGGTCCGCAGCTTCCACCCGCAGCTGGACCATCCGCTCACCGTACCCGGCGCCGGTCAGTCGTAGTTGCAGAGCTCGATCAGGTTCCTGTCAGGGTCGCGCAGGTAGACGCTGGTGATCGGACCCTGTGCGCCGGTACGTGCCACCGGGCCCTCCTCGATCGCCACGCCTGCGGCGCGGAGGTCGGCCGCGACCTCGGGGATCGGCTGTGCCACGACGAAGCACAGATCGGCGCTGCCGGGCGTCGGCTGCGCCGCCTTGGGGGTGAACTCGCGGCCGGCCTGGTGGAGGTTGATCTTGCTGCGCCCGAAGTGCAGCGCCTGCCGGCTGTCCCCGAACGACGCTGCTTCCATGCCCAGCACCCTGGTGTAGAAGTCGATGGTGGCGTCGAGGTCCGCGACCGTGAGCACGAGGTGGTCCAACCGATCGATACGCATTGCCGCTCCTTGTCAGCGTGCGGAAGGGGTTAGCGTGGTCGTGCGCGACCACGGAGAGGACCGCCATGGGCGACACCAACTTCACTGCGTTGCCGGACGACCTGCCCAGGCCGGTCGACGACGGCGCGGCCGACCACCTTCGCGGGCTGCCGCTGCCGCAGCTCGCACTCGTGAGCACCTCGGGTACGCAGGTCGCGCTCGACGACCTCGGCCCCGGCCGCACGGTGCTCTACGTCTATCCCATGACCGGCCGGCCTGGCACCGACCTGCCGGCGGGTTGGGATGCGATCCCCGGTGCGCGTGGCTGCACCACCGAGGCGTGCGACTTCCGCGACCACCACGCCGACCTGCGCGAGGTCGGGGCCGGGCAGGTGTTCGGCGTCTCCAGTCAGGACACCGGCTACCAACGCGAGCTCGCCGGCCGGCTCCGGCTGCCGTTCGACGTGCTGGCGGATCCTGAGCTCCGGCTGGCTACGGAGCTGCGCCTGCCGACGTTCACCGCCGACGGCATGACGCTTTACAAGCGGCTCACCCTGATCGTCCGCGACGGCAACATCGAGCACACCTTCTACCCGGTCTTCCCGCCGAACGAGCACGCCCAGCAGGTGCTCGCCTGGCTGCGCTCTGCCGCCGGCTGACCGGCTCGCCGCGGTCACCGTCAGCTCGGTCGCAGCAGGCCGTAGATGACGCCGTCGCGCCAGCCGATCTCGCGCAGGACGCCCTCGCGACGGAAGCCGAGCTTCTCCAACGTCCGCTCCTCCGCGGTGTTGCCGGCCTCCACGCTGGCCTCCAGCCGGTGCGCGGCGGTGAACCTGAAGAGGTGGTCGACGAGTACGCGGTGCGTCTCGGCGCCGAGCCCGCAGCCGCGGTACTCGGGCAGCAGGGCGACGCCGATCTCGTAGCAGACGCCACCGGGGCCGACCCGGTCCTGCGGACGCCACGAAACCATGCCCGCAACCTCCCCGTCGACGACTACGGCGAGCGCGGTGACTCGTAGCTGATGTAGCCGTCCCGTTCCCACCGCCTGCGCCGCCTCTTCGGATCGACGAAGCCGGCCCACTCGAACGCGCCCAACGCATCCGGGTCCGTGCAGAGCCGCTCCAGGAAGTCCACGTCCCCATCGAGGAACGCCCGCAACGCCACTCGTCCGTCCATCACACCACCTCACGTTCCCGGCGATGCTAACGTCACTCGAACATCGCGCCGCCGTCGACGTTCAGCGATGCGCCGTATATGAAAGCGGCCGCGGGTGAGCAGAGGAAGGCGATTGCTGCTGCCATGTCCTTGGGGTGGCCCATCCGCCCGATCGGCAGCCCGGCGGCGATCCGTTCCTTGAGCGCGTCGCTGAGGCTGCCGTGCATGGGGGTGTCCGTCGGGCCCGGAGTGAGAGCGTTGATCCTGACACCGGTGCCGGCGAACTCCCTCGCCAGCGACTTCACCACGGAGAGGACCCCGGCCTTGGATGCCGCGTAGGCGGCGTCCGCGACCAGGCCACCACCGCCTCTCTTGCCGGCGTCGGACGCGACGGCGACGATCTGACCGGTGCCTCGCGCCGTCATCCGGCGCACGGCTTCCTGGAGCACGGAGAACGTGCCGATCAGGTTGATCCGCAACACCCGGTCCCAGTGCTCAGTGCTCATCTCCAGCGCGGCCGCAGCCGTGATCACAGCGGCGCACGATACGACGTTGTCGATCCGTCCGTGCCGCTCGTCGATCCTGCGGTAGAGCTCGGCAACGGCCGACGGGTCCGCGACGTCGGCGGGGAAGACGGCCAGTTCGGGACCAGCCGGCGTGCGGAGCTCCTTCGCCGTCGTTTCCAGGGCGGCACCGTCCAGGTCGCTCAACCAGACATGTGCGCCGAGCTGGTGGAAGGCACGTGCCACCTCTCGCCCCATGCCGCCTGCGGCACCCGTGACCAGCGTGACCTGGTCCGCGAAGGTGTCGGGAGCGAAGCAGTCCCAACTGCTCGGTGCGACGGCGACGGGCTGGTTCATCTGTTCTCCAGGGTGTCGGTGAGCTCTGGCAGTGAGGCGAAGTGGCAGGCGGACGGGTGCGAGAGGCCGCGATCATCGAGGGCCGGTTCCTCTTCGGCGCAGCGTTGCGTCGCCTTCCAGCAGCGAGTGCGGAACCGGCAGCCGGACGGCGGGTCGGTGGGAGAGGGGATGTCGTCGTCGGTCGTGGGGGTCGGCGTCCGAGTCACCTGCCACGGGTAGAGGTCGGGTACGGCGTTGATCAGCGTCTGGGTGTACGGGTGCGTCGGTTCGCGGTAGATCTGCTCGACCTCGCCGATCTCCACGAGCTTGCCCAGGTACATGACCGCCACCCGTTGGCAGAGATGCCGCACGACTGACAGGTCGTGGGAGATGAACACCAGGGCGAGGCCGAGCTCGCGCTGTAGCTCGGCCAGCAGGTTCAGCACCTGTGCCTGGATGGACACGTCGAGCGCCGAGACCGCCTCGTCCGCGATCAGCAGGCGTGGTCGTACGGCAAGGGCGCGCGCGATGCTGATGCGTTGCAGCTGGCCGCCGGAGAACTGCGCCGGGTAGCGGTCGGCCGACTCGGCCGGCAGCCCGACCAGGTCGAGCAGTCGGTGCACCTCCGTGTCCCACTCGCCGCGCGGCACGATGCCCGAGTGCACCAGCCACGCTTCGGTCAACAGTTGTCGGACGGTCATCCGCGGGTTCAACGACGAGTAGGGATCCTGGAAGACCATCTGGACCGCGCGCTTGGCCGCGCGCACCGACGCCCTGGAGGCGTCGTGCACGTCCTGTCCGTCGACCACGACGGTGCCGGAGCTCGGCCGTTCCAGGCCGACGATGGTGCGTGCGACCGTGGATTTGCCGCAACCCGACTCACCGACCAGTCCGAACGTCTCGCCCGCGGCGACGCTGAACGATACGCCGGAGACCGCGTGCACGACCCGGCTGCCACGTCCGGACAGGCCCCGCCTGAGCTGGAAGGTGGTGACCAGGTCACTGACTCGCAGCAGCTCTGGTGGCGAGGGATTGGTCGTGGCCACCTGCATGCACCTCCTCCGCGAAGTGACAGGCGCTGAGCCGTCCCGGTGCGATCTCGCGCAACGGCGGCTGTTCCTCACGACACCTCGCGGTCGCGAGTGGACAGCGCGGATGGAATGCACAGCCGACCGGCCGCTCCGTCGGGTCAGGCGGTTTGCCGGGGATCGGGTGCAGCGGCCGGTCCACCGCCGAGAGCGTCGGGGCTGAGGCGAGCAGGCCGACGGTGTACGGGTTCGCCGGCCGCGTGTAGACGGGTCGGATGGGCCCGCTCTCCATGACCCGGCCGGCGTACATCACGTAGATCTGGTCCGCGCTCTCTGCGACCACGGCGAGGTCGTGGGTGACGAGTAGGAGTCCCGAGCCCTGCTCGGCGGTGAGGTGGCGCAACAGTGCCATGATCCTCGCCTGCACCGTGACGTCGAGCGCCGTCGTGGGCTCGTCCGCGATGATCAGCTCCGGCTCGAGTGCGAGCGCCATGGCGATGACGACGCGTTGTCGCATCCCGCCGGAGAACTGCTGCGGGTACTGCCGGTACCGGCGTTCCGGGTCGGGCATCCGGACTCTGTGCAACAGCTCGATGGCGGCTTCTCTGGCCTGGCGGCTGGACATTCCCCTGTGGCGGGTGAACATCTCCCGCAGCTGCTTGCCGATCGTCAGCACCGGGTTGAGTGCGCTCAACGGGTCCTGGAACACCATGGACACGTGTGCGCCCCTGAGGTCGCGCATCACCTTGTCGTGCGCCGCCGTGATGTCGTTGCCGAGGAACGAGACCGTGCCGTCCGCGACGGTGCTCTTGGTGCGGGGGAGCAGGCCCATGACGGCCAGGCCCGTGGTGCTCTTCCCGCTGCCGGACTCACCGACCAGAGCCACTGTCTGGCCGCGGGACACGTCGAAGGAGACACCGTCGACCGCGCGCAGCGGGCCACGCCCCGTCGTGAAGTCGACGGCCAGGTCCCTGACGGTGAGCAGGTTCGCGTCGCCGCCGCGGAGCTGAGTACCCGGTGCGTTCATCGTCAGCCCTTGCTGACCCGGGTGAGGACCGGCTGGTTGTCCGGTGAAGGCTCGAAGCCCTTGATGCCCGTACGCATGCCGTAGGTCGAGTTCAGCTGTACCGGGTAGATGCCAGGGGCGTCCTCCCACAGGATCTTGCATGCCTTGCGGTACAGGGCCTTGCGTTCCTGTTGGTCGGTCGCGCTCCTGGCGGAGTGCAGGATGTCGTCGAGCTCCTTGTTGGAGTAGCCGAGCCGGTTGGCATCAGTCGTGTACAACCGGCCGAGCGTGTAGTCGGCGTCGCCGGTGGTGACACCGTTCGTCTGGAGGTCCATGTCCCAGTCGAGGTCCAGGAGCCGCTTCAGCCATGCTGCCTGTTCGAGCTCCTCGAGCTTCACCTTCACCCCGATCTTCTTCCAGTAGGTCGTGAACGACTCCGCGAGCGACTTGATCTCCGGTGACATGTTGCGCGGCCACATCAGGCTGGTCGAGAAGCCGTTCGGGTAGCCCGCGTCGGCGAGTAGCTGCTTCGCCTTCGCCGGGTCGTACTCGTACGGCTGCTGTTCTGCGTAGCCGAATACTGTGGAAGGGATCGGCGCCTTAATCACGTCGGCGGTGTCCTTGAACAGGCTGTTGACGATCTTCCGCACATCGAGTGCGTGCCACATCGCCTGGCGAACCCGCTTGTCGGTAAAGGGTTTCCGGCCGCAGTTGAACCAGTTGAAGTAGTACACGAAACTCGGCACGCTGCTGATGTCGAGATCGACCGAGCCCTTCATGCTCTCCATCTGGTCCGGCGGGATGGTCCAGGTGAGGTCCACCTCGCCGCTCTTCAGCGAGGTGAGCCTCGTGGAGTTCTCCGGGATGAACGGCAGCTTCAGCTTCTTCAGCTTCGAGCCGGTACCCCAGTACTTCTTCGCGGCCGACAGGTTCAGGTGGTCCGACGCGGTGTAGGAGTCGACACGGAACGGGCCGCTGCCGATGGGCTTGTCGAAGAAGCCCTTCTCGCCGAGCTTGTCCGCCGGCGCGACGAAGAGCAGTGTCAGGCTGGCCAGCATGGTGCCCAGTGGCCGCTCGGTCGTGATCCGCAACTTGTGCGGACCTTCCGTGGTGACGTCCTTCAGCGTTGCCCAGAGCTCTGCCTGCGGGGTGTCCGAGCCGGCGACGCGCTCCAGCGATGCCTTGACGTCTTCTGCGGTGAGCTTGTTGCCGTCGTGGAACATGACGTCGTCGCGGAGCTCGAACACCCAGGTCGTGGGGTTCGGCTGACTCCACTTGCTTGCCACGTTCGGTACCAGCTTCTTGCCGTCGCGGCGTACGAGCGTGTCGAAGATGTGTCTGCAGGCGAGCAGCGTGCCCTCGTCTACATCGCTCGGTCCGTGCGGATCGAGCGAGATGATCGGTCGGATGAACGCAGCCGTCAGTGTGCTTGCGCCGGCACCGCTGACGTCCGACTCCTCCGTCATGCCGCAGCCGGTGAGGCCGAGCACGGTGAGTCCACCGACGGAGAACGCGGTGGTGCGCAGGAAGTCGCGGCGGCTGAAGCTGTTTGGTGACATTGCGGGTGTCCCTTCCGGAGGCTAGAGATCGACGGTCGGATCGGTGCGGTGCCGCAGTGCGTCGCCGAGCACGCCGACGCAGACCACGAGCAGGGCCATCGCCAGGCCGGGGACCGCAGCGATCCACCAAGCGGTGTCGAGGTAGTCGCGGCCGGCGGCGATGGTGGAGCCCCACGAGGCCTGCGACGTAGGCACGCCCAGGCCGAGGAAGCTCAGCGACGCCTCCGCGATGATCATCAGGCCGACCTGCACGGTGGCCACCACGAGCAGCGGGCCGAGCACGTCGGGGAGGATGTAGCGCCACAGGATCCGACCGGTCGAGACGCCGAGTACCTTGGCGCCGTCGACGGATTCCCTTCGTTTCGCGACGAGCGCGGATGCACGTACCACACGGGCGAATATCACCCAGCGGGTGATCGCAAGCGTCAGGATGACGTTCACGACGCTGGGGCCGAGCACACCGGCGATCAGGATCGCCAGTAGGATGCTGGGGAACGCGAGCTGGATGTCACCGAGCCGCATGATGATGCTGTCGATCCAGCGCCCGAAGTAGCCGGAGAGCAGGCCGAGCAACAGTCCGAGTGCGCCGCCCAACACGATCGTGGCAGCTGCCACGACGAGCGACACCCGCGCACCGGCGAGCACCTGCGCGAGGAGGTCGCGGCCGACTTGGTCGGTGCCGAACCATGCGGTGCTGCCGTTGGCGAGTGTGGCCCCCGGGGGCAGCAGCCGGTCGACGACGTTGGTCTGCGACGCCTCGTACGGGCGGACGATCGGTCCGAGTGTCGCGGCGATGACGTACAACGCGACGACGGCGCCCGGCAGCGCGACGCGCAGCGGGACTCGCCGTAGTGTCAACTGCATGCCGGTAGGGCGGGAGAGCGTTGCCACGTGGTCACCTGCCTTCCTGGAAGCGCACTCGCGGATCGAGGTACGTGTAGAGCACATCGACGGCCAGGTTGAGCAACACGTAGACGACGGTGATCACCGCGACGGCGGCTTGCACGACGGAGTAGTCGCGGTAGGTGATGGCATCGACGAGCAGCCGGCCTACGCCGGGCCACGCGAAGACGACCTCGACGATCACCGCGTTGCCGATGAAGATGCCGAGCAGCAGGCCGACGACCGTGGTGATGGGCACGAGCGTGTTACGGAGCACATGGCCGTAGAACACTGTGCCGTCGAGGAGGCCTTTGGCGTTGGCGGTGCGGACGTAGTCCTTGCCGAGCTCGTCGATGACCCCGCTGCGCACGGACCGGATGAGCCAACCGATGAACGGCAGTGCGAGCGCCGTCGCCGGCATGATCAGACCCGCCAATGACGTGAAACCGGACGCCGGCAGCCAGCGCAGTGTCGCGGAGAGCAGGAGGATCAGCATGATCCCTACCCAGAACTGGGGCATGCCCTGGCCGGCGAGGGAGAACACGGAGATCAGCCTGCCGCCGACGTTGTGCGGCCGGCGTGCGGCGAGCACGCCGAGGGGGAAGCTGACGGCGACGGTCAACGCCAGCGCCGCGAAGGCGAGCGACAGAGTGGCCGGCAGCCGCTGCAACACCTCGGCCATGGCCGGCCCGCCGAGCCGCACCGACTCGCCGAAGTCGAGGCGGAGCACGTCGAGCAGGTACGAGAAGTACTGCTCGGGCAATGGCCGGTCCAGGCCGAAACTCTCGCGCGTCCTCGCGAGTTGCTCGCGTGTCGCCGTCGGTCCGAGCAGTAGCGCGGCGGGATCGCCGGGTATTACGCGTACGACGACGAAGACGATGGTGAGCGCCCCCCAGATCACCAGCACCGACTGCGCCACTCTGCGAGCCAGGTAGCCGGCCATCGGTCAGCCCTCCCCGCTGCGGCCTTCGTGTGCCGTGACCGTCTCGTACCGCGGTCCGAGGTAGGCGGCGTCGTCGAGCAACTGGCGCTGGAGCGCTGCCACGTCGACGGCACGCGGCGGCACGCCGTCACGTACGGCAAGTGCGGCGGCCGTGCCCGCGGCCTGGCCCATGGCGAACGCCGGTGGCATCACCCGGATCGCGCCGAGTGCCTCGTGCGTCGCCGACACACACCGGCCGGCGACGAGTAGCTGCTCCGGATGCGTCGGCACCAGCGAGCGGTATGGGATCTGGTACGCACCCGCGGTGGCTGCGCTGTCGTCGACCCCGCCACCGCTACCTGTCGGACTGTGGATGTCGACCGGATACCCGCACAGCCCGATCACGTCGTCGAACTCGCGGCCGGTAGCCAGGTCGTCGAGGGTCAACGTGTACTCGCCGCGGATGCGGCGTGACTCACGTACCCCGATGGTGGCCGCGGTGTCGAGCAGTACGCAGTCGGCGAAACCGGGCAGCCGGCGCCGGAAGAACGCCATCAGGCTGGTCACCTGCCTGCGTCCCTCGATCTCGGCTCGGGTGAGGTCACCGACGTCGGTCGCGTCGACCCGGTGCACGCGGGTGGTATTCACCCGCCATACGCCCGAGCGCAGTGTCTTGTAGATGCCGATGCCGCGACGGGGCACGGTGAACTCGCCTGTCTTCGTGGCCTCCGCGACGATCGATGCGAACGGGCGGATGTCGTCCGGATGTGCGGCGACGTACTCCTCGACGACGGCGTCGTCGACGTTACCGATCCGGAAGAAGAGCGTCATCGGTTGGGTGAGGCCGTCCTCGTCGCGGCCCTGGAGAATCTCGGCGCCCGCCGTCGCGGCTACGTCGGCATCCGCGGAGCAGTCGACGACGACGTCTGCTTCGAGCACCTCGAGCCCGGACTTGCTCGCGACGACGACGCCAGTCACCCGGCCGCCTGCGGTCCTCGCCTGCACGACCGAGGTGTGCAACAGCAGCTCGACGCCGGCTTCCAGGCACATCTCCGCCCCGATGGCCTTCACCGCCTCCGGGTCGAACGGGGTGACCTTCTCGTGGCCGAAGCTGATGAAACCCGAGTAGGGGCTGCCGCCGGGGATCCGCGACGGGTGGATGGCCGCGTCCTCGGCCTCCATCCGCAGCACCAGTTCCTCGAAGATGCCCTTGATGAGTTGCTGGCTACCGTCCAGGCTGTACGACGTCATGCACGGGCCGACGAGCCCTGCGGTCAGGTTGCCTCCGACGTATCCGTACCGCTCGACCAGCATTGTCCTGGCACCCTGCCGAGCGCTCGCGATGGCCGCGGCGAGGCCGGCAGGGCCGGCGCCGACGACGAGGACGTCGGTCCTCGCCCGTACCGGAGCGCTGATCCGCAGCTCGACATCGTCAGTCATGGGTTCGCCTCACTTCATTGTGTTTCGCGAGATCAGTAGCCTTCGATCTCCGGCCATCGGGTCTCTACGCCGACGTGGTGCAGCAGGCGCTGCAGCTCCGCGAACACCTCGGGTTTGTCGGCCACTTCCTCAGGTGTGTGTCCGTCGCTCAGGCAGAACGCGGCGAGCGTGCCGGCGACCTCGCCGATGTTCCACTCGACGGGGTGTAGGCGGTAGCACCCGTTGGTGATGTGGGTGGTGCCGATGTTCTTCGCCGCGGGCAGCAGGTTCCGCATCCGCACGGGCACCAGCGACCGCAACGGGATCTCGAACGGTGAGCCGGCCACGTCGATGTAGTTGTCGCCGCCGGTGGACGGGTGCAGGTCGATTCGGTAGCTGCCTACGCCGACCGAGTCCTCGTACCTGACCGCACCGTGGTTACCGCGTACGGTCAGTGAGAGGTCCTGCTCGACGACCGTGTACTTGGCACGGATGCGCCTGGACTCCCTGACGTACGGCGCCAATGCCAGCCCGTCGGTGGTGCCGATCAGGTCGCCGCGTGGCCGTAGGCCGGGGAACCCTGTGCCACCGTCGGCACGTGGCGCCTCGGTCTGCATCCAGTACAGCATCGAGAGGCTCAGCTCGCGGGCGCCTGCCACGTGCCTGGCTGCTTCGGCATCGTCGACCTCGAAGATCGGGCCTGCGAGGTAGTCGATCATCGGCCAGTTGACGAGGCATGTGTCGCTGGCGAGGAAACCTTCGGTGAAGGTGCGTCGCGCGGCGATCCTGCGGAAGGTCCACAGTTCCTTGTCGCCGGCATCCTTGCTCTGGTCGGCGAACATGTGTGCGCTGCGGTCGTCCGGATTGGGCAGGAACTGACGGGTGACCGGCTCGAGGGTGCGTGGATCGGGCGCCGTCCAGCTGAGCAGTCGGTCCGGCCAGTAGCTCGGCTGGTAGTCACGCCAGAAGGCGTAGTTCGCCGGCCGGTCGATCGTGTGGTCCTCACCCGCGCGGTGGTCGACTACCAGGCACACCGAGACCGCCTGCATGTTCAGTGGTTGCGCCTGCGCCGCGCCATGTGGCTCACTGGTCTCCGCCGCGGCCTCGAACCCGGTGACGTACTCGGTGCCGGTGAGCGGCAACAGCTCGCCGGTCTCCGTCGCGTCGAGCACGTAACCTGCGGTCACCTCGGCGGTGTCGCCTGCGGCGTCGCGCAACAGGACGGACCGCACGCGATCGCCGTCCACGTCGGCGGCGACCGGCCGACAGCCGGTGCGGACCCGAAGCCGTCCGGTCGCCCGGTACGGCGCGAGCATGGCTTCGATCACCGCGAGCCCGACCCGGGGTTCGTGGCACAGCTTGCTCACCCGTCCCGCGCCGGGGTTGAGCCAGCGATCGTTGTACGCCTCGGCGGTGAGCGGATACCAGCTGCGGTAGTACGCCCTGATGCCGTCGCGCAGCGCTCGATACGACTTCGTGCACCCGAACTGCTCGATCCACGGGTGCTCGTCGGGCGGTACGGCCTGTGCCGTCAGCTGGCCACCGAGCCACTCCGTCTCTTCTGACAGCAGTACTGTCCACCCCTGCCGGAGCGCAGCAAGCGCGGCGGCCACCCCGCCCAGGCCGCCGCCGATCACGGCGATGTCCACTTCCTCCAACGTCATCGGCTCCGTCCTCGTGTCGTCCTGCGCGTACGGGTGCCGGTGGCGCGCGGCACCTTGCCGACCGTCGTGCCCGCGGTGAACGAACAGGGCACGGTGACGTTCGCCGGTTGCGCGGCCGGTGTGTCGATGGCGTCGAGCAGTAGCCGCACGGCCTGCCTGGCCATCTCCTCCCTGGGGATGCGGAAACCGGTCCAGTTGCTCGTGCCGCTGACGGTCGGTACGTCGCCGAGCACTGCTACGGAGATGTCGCCGGGCACGTCGAGGCCGAGCTCGGCGACCGTGTCCAGGTACCGCTGTGCCGACTCCGGGTCCTCCAGGACGAGTGCCGTGCAGCCGTCTTCGACCAGCTGCGCGATCACCGGCTCGATCTCGCGGCGCTTGCCGAGCCGCAGTAGCTGTGTGGTGTCGCCGATGCCGGCGTCCTCGACAGCCGCCTGCCAGCCGGTGGCACGGTCGTGGTCCGGCGTCTTGGGCTGGTACGCGCCGAGGTAGGCGATGTTGCGGTGTCCGAGCTCGACGAGGTGTGCCGCGACCTGCGCGGTGACTGCGGCGTAGTCGGCGGCCACGTACGAGAACTCGCAGTCGGGGATCTCCCGGCGCCCGACGTAGACGAACGGGAAGCCCTCCCTGGCCAGCCGGGCTACCTCGGCCTGGTTCTCCCTGCGGCCGAGCAGGATGCAGCCGTCGGCGAGGGCGAGTCGGTTGACGCCGCCGGCATAGATGCTGCGCCGCTGGTCGGGCAGTGTGGCACTGGTGAAGAGCAGGAGATCGTAGGCCGCGCGCTCGGCCTCCTGCTCGATGGTGACGAGGAACGGGTTGTAGAAGTCGCGGTCCCTGGAAGGGAAGACGGCCTCGAACGTGTAGACGCCGAGCAGCCGGTTGCGTCCGCCGGCGAGGCTGCGCGCGGCCGGATTGACCGAGTAGCCGAGCTGCTCGGCGACCTCGAGCACGCGCCGTCGCGTCGGTTCCGCCACTCGCCGTGCGGCGGCCTCGCCGTCGCTCAGCACGAGTGAGACGGTCGCCTGCGACACACCGGCAGCGCGCGCGATGTCGGCCTGCCGTGCTCGCGCCCGTTGCCGCTGCTCCGGCTCCCGTGGCTGTTCCGCGTCCATGATCACCTCAGAGTTATGCGCATAACTAATGCGCATAACGGCGACCGTATACGCGCTTCGCCGAGATGGTCAAGACCCGACTCCGGCCGCCGATGGAGCTACGCGGGTGTGGTGTTCTGGTGCGTTCTGGTCAGGAGGGGCATTACCGATACGAGGGTGATGGCGACGTAGGCGAGTCCCAGTGCTACTACGGACCACACTGTGCCTGTGCTGCTCAGTAGGAACTGCGACACCATGGGTGCGGTGCCTGCGAACAGGGTCGTGCAGAGGGTGTAGCACAACGACATGCCGGTGTAACGGACGGCGGCGGGGAACACCTTGGCGAGGATTCCGGCCAGTGCGGCGTAGTACATCGCGTGCGGGAACGTCGCGAGCACCATGCCCAGCATGGCCAGCCAGAACGAGTTCGTCCCGATCAGTACGAACATCAGCGGCAGCAGGACGACCTCGGGCAGCAGGATCCAGGCGATCGCGCGCTTGATGTCGATCCGGCTGGCGATCACGGCGCCGAACGGCTGCACGATCACCTGGGCGATCAGCGCGATCGAGATGATGGTGAGGAACGCAGAGCGGTCGAAGGACAGCTCCGTGGTCGCCCACGAGAGCGCGAACGTCGTCTTCACGTAGGTGATGGAGATCCCTGCGGTGACCGCGCCGACGCCGAGCAGCACGAGAACCGGGTGGCTCAGGAGCACGTCCTTGATCGGGAGCCTGGACACCTCCCTGCGTTCGATGACCTTCCGCATCTCTGGGGTCTCGGCGAGTCGCAGCCGGATGAAGAGGCCGACGGCGACCAGCACCGCGGACGCGAGGAACGGCACTCGCCAACCCCACGACTCGAATGCCGCGTCCGGGAGCTGGGCCATGAGCAGGAACGCGGCCGTCGCGAGCAGGTTCCCCGCGGGGGAACCCTGTTGGGCGAACGCGCCGTAGAGCAACTTCTTACGCGGTGGCGCGTACTCCGTCGCGATGAGTACGGCGCCGCCCCACTCGCCGCCGATCGCGACGCCCTGGATCATCCGCAGCAGGATGAGCAGGACCGGTGCGGCGACACCGATCTGTACGTACCTGGCAACGCGCCGATGCCGCATGTCGAGAGACCCATCAGGGTCAACGTGACGATCAGCGCGGTCTTGCGTCCGTAGCGGTCGCCGAAGTGGCCGAAGATCACGGCGCCCAACGGCCGGGTGAGGAAGCCGGTCCAGAAGGTGGCGAAGGCCGCGAGCGTGCCGATGGCCGGTGGTGCTCCGGAGAAGAAGATCTTCCCGAGCACCAGCGCGGAAGCCGAGCTGTAGATGTAGAAGTCGTAGTACTCGATGGTGGTGCCGATGAAGGCTGCGATCCCGGCGCGGCGGGCCTCGCGAGGCGCGGGGTACGCATCGTCGCTCACGCCAGGCTGGGAAGTCGCCCGTTCTGCCATCATCGCTCCTCGCTGATCGGCCGCCGTTGGCCCCGCGACGGGAAGTGGGTTACCGCAAAGTCAGTAGCGCAGCATGCTCAGCTCGAACGGTGCTATCTCGAACACCTTCAGCATGTTCCGCACCGCGACCATGACGTCGGTCGCGGTTGCGTACCCCTCCGCGCGCAGCGGCGGGAACGGTGGTTCTCCGTCGTCCACGAGTGCCTGGACGCGCTGTGAGTAGACCTTTATGACGAGCTCGAGCAGTGCCCTGAGCTCCTCGTCGCTGAGCTGCTCGACATCGGCCGGCAGTGGGGTGCTCATGGATGCCGTCCTCGCTAAGGGATGGTGATGAAGATGTCGCCGTCGCGTACCACGACGTCGAACGAGCGCAGTCGGAACCGGGGATCCGCGATGTTCTTCCCCGTTTCGACGTCGTACTCCCAGCCGTGCCAGGGACACGCGATGTCGATGTGCTCGGTGGAGAAGTCGGCGCCGACGACCTGGCCGCCCTCGTCGAGGTGCTCCTCCCAACGCCCGAGTACGTCGCCTCGGCACACCGGACCGCCTTGGTGTACGCACCGGTTCTCGTACGCGTAGAACTTGCCCTTCACCTTGAAGATGCCGATCTCGACGCCGCCCGCGTCGATGAGCACCCGGTCGCGCTCGGCGACGTCGTCTGCGGCGCAGACGTGGTACTCGGTGGGCACTCTCGCGGTCACGTGCTCCTGGGTCATGACTCCACCTCGGCAACGTCGAGCATGGCCGGCTGGGGCAGGTCGAACAGCCGCATGGCGTTCTCGCCGAGGACCTGTTTGCGCCCCTGGTCGCTGAGGAACGGCAGGTCGTAGATCCGGCTCGGCAGGTCGAAGTCCCAGTGCGGGTAGTCCGACGCGTAGAGCAGCTGGGACTCCCCGTCGACCATGTCGAACACCATCTCGAGGTACTCCATCTTCTCCGGGTACTCCAGCGGCTGCGTCGCGAAGAACATCTCCTTGATGTACTCGCTCGGCCGGCGCTTCAGCAGTGGTGCCTCGGAGGGCCGCATGAGGAACTCGTGGTCGAGCCGTTGGATCGCGAAGGCGAGCCAGAAGATGCCGGCCTCGAAGAAGACCCACTTGAGCCTGGGGAACCGTTCGGGGAGCCCGTTCACGACGACGTTGAACAGGTGCAGGATGTTGTAGAGCGGGAAGTCCAGCGCATGCACCGACATGAACCGGTTGAGCTGTGCGCTGGCGCTGGCGGCGTGCCAGTTCGGTCCGCTGTGGAACCCGATGGGCAGGCCGCGTTCCTGCAGCGCCGCGTACGTCTTCATGTAGCTGTTGTGGTAGATCGGCGTCTTGCGCACGCTCGTCACCATGAACCCGACGACGCCTGGTTTGTCGCCGAGCTCGACGACTTCCTGGTACGACGCTTCCGGGTCGTTGAACGGGAGGTAGAGCAGTGCTTTGACCCTGGGGTCGTGCCCGAGGTAGTTCTCCACGAGCCACCGGTTGTATGCCTGCGCGACCGCGACCTCCACCTCGATGTCCGGGTGCTCGCCGAGCGCGAGCATCGGGGTGGGGAAGATCGACGCGTAGTCGATGCCGATCACCCGCATGTCGTCGAGCAGGCCCTCGACCGACGGTGCGCCGCGGGTGCCCGGGATCGGCGTGTCACGGAAGATCCGGCCGCCGGCGTCGCGGTCACCGTAGCTGCCGGCGAGGTCCATGTTGGCCATGCTCGGCACCTTCGAGTACAGGTGCTTGATCGCCGGGTTCTTGATGAACGGGATGAGCTCGGCCATGTTCATCGTCTCGATGATGTGGCAGTCCACGTCCACGATGGGGATGTCGTAGAGCCCGCGCGCCTTCGCCTCCTTGGCGGCGTTGGCGAGCAGTCCGCGGCGTGGCTCGGTCTTCAGGATCATCGCTTCCGCGCGGCGGAGCTCCGGGGATGTGGTCATCGGTTCCCTTCGACGTCGTTGGCGGGTCCGAAACTGCCCGGTCGGGTTAGCTCGACGAGCCCACGAAATTGGAGCTAGATTCTATAGAGGGAAGTTAATTGGATCACTGTTCCATGTCAATGGATGCCGACCCGCGGAATGGGACGTGCAGGCGGGTAGGAGCGTGGTTGCGGTCGTAGGGTGGTGTCTTCCCAATTCGCTCAGGGGGTTTCATGCGTTGGAAGACGATGCTGCGTGACCTGCCCGGTCGCACTGCGGCCGGCGCGTTCATCCTGAACTCGGGTCTGTCCAAGCGCTCGGCGGATGCCGAGACCGCGGAGCACCTGCACGGCATGGCCAGCGGGACGTACCCGTTCGTGAAGAACCTCGACGCACAGACGTTCACCCGGTTGGTCTCGGCCGGCGAGATCACGCTCGGCACGGTGCTGCTGCTCCCTGTCGTGCCCACCGCGGTCGCGGGTGCCGGGCTGGCGGCGTTCGCCGGTGGGCTGTTCGGTCTGTACCTGCGTACGCCGGGGATGCGGCAGGAAGGGAGCCTGCGTCCCACACCGGACGGCATCGCGCTGGCGAAGGACACCTGGCTGCTCGGCATGGGTCTCGGTTTCGTCCTCGACACGGTCGCGGGCGACCGGAAGTGACGTCGGGCCAGGGTGTGCCGAGCGGCGCGGTCGACTAAACTCGGGCCTGCTCGGCGGGGACGACGACCTGGCACGCTCGACCATCGGAGTGGGATGGCGGAGACCGAGCAGCTTTCTGGTCAGGAGGCCGCCAAGCCCACCGCGGCCGGGATCTACGACGTGTACCTCGCCGGGTCGAAGCACACCGACGCCGAGCGTGCGGCGGCCACCCAGCTGCGTACCGCGGTGCCGGAAGCCGAGATCATCGCGGGCGCCAACCGGGCGTTCCACCAGCGCGCCACTCGCTGGCTCGCCGAGCAGGGCATCCGGCAGTTCCTCGACCTCGGCGCCGGGTTGCCCACCCAGAACAACACGCACGAGGTCGTGCAGCGCATCAACAGGGACGCGCGGGGTGGTGTACGTCGACGACGACCCCCGTGCGGTCGACCGCGGCCAGGAGCTCGTGGCGGGTTCGGTGAACACTGAGTACATCCACGCCGACGCGTGCAAGCCGGACGACGTGCTCGGGCACCAGAAGACGCGCGACCTGATCGACTTCGGGCAGCCGGTCGCCGTGCTCAGCACCGCCGTGCTGCACTTCGTCTCCGACCAGCGTGACCCGCTCGGCGCGGTCGCGACGTACATGGAGACGTGTGCGCCTGACAGCTACCTCGCGCTCAGCCACGTGACGGCGGACAAGCAGCCGCCGGCGGCGCTACGCGGGCTCTTCGGCGTCTACAAGAACACCAACGAGAGCATCTACCTCAGGTCCAGGGACCAGGTGGAGATGTACTTCGCCGACCTGGAGATCGTGCCGCCGTACGAGGGGGCAGAGCCCAAGGTCACGTTCCTCGGGCTGTGGGGATGCGAGGACCCGGTCGAGGCCGACGACGACAGCGGCCGGTGGCTGTACTGCGGCGTCGCCAGGCGACCCTGACCCGTCGCGTCGTCAGCCGCCGGCCTCGTCGGTGTAGGCGTGGAAGTCGCGCAGCAGCGCCTCCTCGTCGAGTAGCGTCTCGCGCGCCTGGTGGCCGAGCGCCTGCGCGACGCCGCCGGCCAACGCCTGCGTCAGCGACGTGAACGCGGTCACCGATCGCAGTACGGACGGCCCCGACACGTCGACGTAGAAGACCTCGTCCGCGGTGAGTGCCAGCGGTGAGCCGGGGTTGTCGGTGAGCGCGATGCCGTGGGCGCCGCGGCGTTGCGCCCAGCCTGCGGCGCGTACGGTCTCCGTGCTGTACCTGTGGATCGCGAGCGCGACGAAGCAGTCGCCGGCCCGTACCCGGCGGAGGTCGTCGGCGAGGGTGCCCGCCCCTACGGTGACCGTCTCGACGTCCTCGCGCACCATCCGGAGCAGGTAGCCGAGGAGGTACGCGGGTGCGTGGCACTTGCGTAGGCCCATCACGTGCACCCGTGGCGCCTCGCTGAGCGCCGCGACGGCCGCGTCCCAGGTCGCCGGCTCGATGCGGGAGACGGTGCGGGCGATGTTCGCCTGGTCGGCCATGGTGGCGCGCTGCAGTAGCTCCTCACCGTCGCTCTCCATGGTGTCGTAGCGGTGCAGCAGCTGGGCCTGTTCGCGCAGCCGCAGTCGGCAGAGGTGAGCGACTCCCGGGTAGCCCTTCAGGCCGAGACTGCCGGCGAAGCGCACCACCGTCGCCTCGTTGACACCGGCGTCCGCCGCCAGCTCGGAGATGGTCATGAACGCGACGGCCTCGGGGTCGGCCATGATCCGCTGCGCGAGCCGCCGGTGCGCGGGGGACAGCGACGGCAGTCGGTGCTGGAGCTCGCCGACCAGCTCGTCGAACGTCTCCGGTGGTGCGGTCATGCCGCTCCTCTCCTTGACCGCGACATCTTTGCATGTCTAGCGTTGTTTGCAAGTCTATTTGCATCCCGCCGCCGGCGCGAGGAGGAGACGTGGTCGCACACTCGGCAACCCTGGAGATCAACGAGCGGGTGGCGGCCTACCGCGACGCCGGCCGCAAGGTGCTCCACCTCGGCTTCGGGGAAGCCGGCCTGCCCGTCCACCCTGCGCTCGCGGACCGGCTGCACGAGGCGGTGGCCGCCAACGGTTACGCGCCGGTCGCGGGATCGGCGGCGGCGCGGCAGGCGGCCGCGGGCTACTGGAGCCGTCGCGGCCTGCCCACAGGACCCGACCAGGTGCTGCTCGCACCCGGCAGCAAGCCGCTGCTGTACGCGGTGCTCGCCGCGGTCGGCGGCGACGTGGTGCTACCGGTGCCTTCGTGGGTCACGTACGCGGCACAGGCGGCGCTCGCTGGCAGGAAGGTGATCGGCGTGCCGGTGGCCGACGGCTACGGTGGGGTGCCCGATCCCGACCGGCTCGTGGCCGTCGTACGGGACGCGCGCGCGGCCGGCGCCGACCCGCGGCTGCTCGTGGTCACGCTGCCCGACAACCCGACCGGCACCCTGGCTCCCGAGCACGCGGTGCGCGAGGTGTGTGCGATCGCCGAGCGCGAGGGCCTGGTCGTGCTCTCCGACGAGATCTACCGCGACCTCGTGCACGACGGCGGCGCAGTAGCCAGCCCGGCGAGCTACCTGCCGCAGCGCACCATCGTGACCGGCGGGCTCAGCAAGAACCTGGCGCTCGGCGGTTGGCGCATCGGGTTCGCCCGGTTGCCTGACACCGCGGAAGCTGCCCGGTGGCGCGACACCATGCTCGGCGTCGCGTCCGAGCTGTGGTCGTGCATCGCCAGCCCGATGGAGAACGTCGCGGTGTACGCGCTCGACGAGCCCGCGGAGGTCGTCGAGCACGTGACGCGGGCGCGCCGGTTGCACGGTGCCGTTGCCGCCGCCGTCGCGGAGACCTTCGCGGCCGCGGGTGCGACGCTGCGTACGCCGGATGCTGCCTTCTACCTCTATCCGGACCTCGAGGCCGTCCGTCCCGGGCTGGACCGGCAGGGCGTGCGCTCAGGCGCCGACCTCGGCAGGTACCTGCTGGACGAGCACGGCCTCGCCGTGTTGCCGGGGGAGAGCTTCGGCGACGCTCCTGACGCGTTGCGGTTCCGCGTCGCCACCAGCCTGCTGTACGGCGACACAGAGAAGCGGTGGGCCGCGCTGGCGTCCGACGACCCGGTGCGGCTGCCGTGGATCGCCGGGTCGCTGGAGCAGCTGCGCGGCATCCTCGGCTCAGTGGCGAACCAGGTCTCTGTATGACAGTATAACCGTTATGTTCGACGAGTACGACGCGCTCAGCTTCGACTGCTACGGCACGCTGATCGACTGGGAGACGGGTATCGCCGCGGTGGTCGGGCCGTGGGCGCGGCAGTTCGATTCGGGGATCACCGACGAACAGGCGCTCGTCGCGTACGCGGAGGAGGAGGCGCGCGTCGCCAGGGAGCGGCCGGCGACGCTCTACCCGGTCGTGCTGGCCGGCGCGTTCCGCGCCACCGGCGAGAAGCTCGGCTACCCGGTGTCCGACGAGGACGCCGAGCGGCTGGGCGCCTCGGTGCCCGACTGGCCCGCGTTCGACGACTCGCACGATGCGTTGGCGGCGTTGGGCGAGCGGTTCAAGCTGATCATCCTGTCGAACGTCGACCGGCAGAGCTTCGAGGGAAGCAGGAAGCGGCTCGACGTCGAGTTCGACCACGTGATCACCGCCCAGGACGTGGGCAGCTACAAGCCGGCACAGCGGAACTTCGACGTACTGAAGCAGTACGCGGACGACAGCCGGCTGCGGCTGTTGCACGTGGCGCAGAGCCTCTTCCACGACCACGTGCCCGGCAGGGCCGCGGGCCTGCCCGGCGTGTGGATCAACCGCAGGCACGACCGGCCTGGCTGGGGCGCGACCCCCGACCCGCGCGCATCGGTCACCCCGGACTGGGAGTACCCGTCGATGGCCGCCTTCGCCGAAGCCGCGCTGCACAGCTGATGCCAGCCGCCGCTACTTCTTGGCGGCGAAGTTCCTTACGGCACGGTCGAGGTGCGCCTGCATCGCGCGCTGTGCGCGGCCGAGGTCGCGCGACGCGATCCGCCGGAACAACGTGCGGTGCTCGGCGGCCAGGTCCTGCGCGCCCGGGTAGTCGGACTGCAGCTGGGCGAGGCACAGCTGCATCTCCTCCTGCAGCGGCGGGTAGACGCGGTCCAGCCGGGGGCTGCGCGCGCACCCGACGAGCGCGTTGTGGAACGCCGTGTGTGCCTCCACCCGCTCGGCCCAGCTCGCGTCCGCGGCGAGCGACTCGAACGCGACCAGCTGCCGCTCGGCGGCGTCGAGGTCCAACCGCTCGTCGACGATGCGCTGCACGGCCGCCAGCTCGAGTGGCTTGCGGACGAGGAACAGGTCGCGCACGTCGTCCTCGGTCAGCACCGGTACGACGAGCGAACGGCCCTGCGACGGTTGCGCGAGGTGGCGGCTCACCAACACCTGCAGCGCGGACCGCACCGTAGGGCGTGCCACGCCGAACATGGTGGCCAGCGAGATCTCCACCAACGGCTGCCCGGGTGCGAAGGTGCCGCCAAGGATGTGCTTGCGGATCTCGGCGACGAGCGCGTCCCGCGTGCTCGTGGTCTGCAACGTCACGCTCATGCCGCCCACCTTCCGAACCCCGGCAGGCTATCAGTCAGACCGTCATGCCGTAGCCGTCAGAGCGCGCCCGCGGCACCCCTCGCGATCGGGTCGGTGCTTGCGGTCAGGCCGGCGTCCGCGTCGCGGGTCACCACGACCGGCCGGCCGAGCTCGTAGCCGTACGGGCTGTGCTGTTCCTGCACCACCTTGACCGGCAGGCCGGCCGCGGCCATCGCCTCCGCGGCGGCGCCGAGGCGTTCCGAGACGAGCGCCGCGCTGCCGCTCGCGTCGATGCGGGGTTCGAGCACGACGTCGCCCGCCGACAGCGACCGGTCGACGATGCCCTGTACCAGCTGCACGACGGCGTCCACGATGCGACGGCCGCCGGGCGCGCCGACCGCCGCGGTCGGTCGGCCGTTCCTGGTGAGGACGACCGGGCCCATGTTCGCCAGCGGCCGCGCGCCGCCGGCGATGCTGTTCGCGGCGTCCGGGTACGCGTTGAACCATCCCATGGCGGCGTCGAGCAGCAGGCCCGTACGTTGGCACACCACCTTGGCGCCGAAGTGGTTCGCGGCCGTGTGGGTGAGCGACACGGTCATGCCGTCGCCGTCGATCGCGGAGACGTGCGTCGTGCCGGCCGTCGGCGTGGTCGCGCCGCCCGGTTGCCAGGTCGGCCCCTCGCGTCCGCCGTGCCGCCACGGGTCGTGCACGGCACGGCGCGCGAACACCTGCCAAGGGAAGCCCTCCGCCGGTGTCGAGACCGGCGGCGCGGCGCCGGTACGCACCAGCTCGGCGAGCTCCGCGGCGTACGGGTCGCCGAGCAGCTCGGTGGACGGAACCGGCACGAAGTTGGGGTCGCCGAGCCAGTGGTACCTGTCGGCGAAGCAGTGCCAGCTGGCCTCCGCGAGCTGCCGCAGCCGCTGCGGGTCGTCGACCGACCGGCCGTCGCGTTCCGGCAGCAACGCCTGCCAGACGTTCAGCAGCTGCAGCTCGGTGAGCCCACCCGACGGTGCGACCGGCGCCCACACGTCGACGTCGCGGAAGGTGAGTCGCAGCGGGGTGCCGATGCTCACCTGTCGGCCGGCCAGGTCCGCCTCGGTCCACCGGCCGCCCAGCTCGCGGACCGTCGACACCAGGTCGGCCGCCACTTCGCCCGCGTAGAAGCCGTCATGGCCGCGGTCGGCGACGATCTCCAGGATGCGGCCGAGCGCCGGTTGGCGCACAAGCCGGGTGGTGCCGAGCGTCGCGGTGCCCAGGTGCGGCACGGGGAACGGGTCGCCGCCGGCGAGGAACACCTCGCGTGCGCCAGGGTCACGGCGTAGCGCGGCGAGGTTGTCGACCGCGTCGACCAGGTAGTACTCGTCGGCGGGGAAACCGTCGTACGCGGCCCGGACGGCGGGTGCCAGCACCGTCTGCCGGTCCAGCCGGCCGAACCGATCGTGTGCGGCGAGCAGACCTGCGATGGTGCCTGGGATGCCGGCGGCCAGCGCGCCCGTGACGTTCGCGTCGCCGACGACCGTGGACACCCCGAGGCCGCGGTCGGCCGCGGCGCCCTCGTCGACCTCGTACATGTCCGGTCGGGCGGCGGCCGGCGCGCGCGGGCCGAACTCCACGCTGTGCGCCGTGCCGTCGCCTTCGGCGACGACGAGGAAGCCGGAGCCGGCGAGCGTGGTCTCCATCGGTTCGACCACGCCGGCGACCAGCCCGGCCGCGACGGCGGCGTCGACCGCCGTGCCGCCCGCTTCCAGCATGGCCAGCCCGGCGTCCACGCTGACCTGGCGTGCGGCGGCGACGGCGCCGCGGTGACCGCGCGCGGGCGTGCGGGTGATGTGCTGCGTGGACGAGCTGGTCATCGGGTGGCCTCCGCGGTCTCGGTGTCCGTGACTTCTTCGCCCTCGTCGCCGAGGCCGCGCTCCTTGGTTTCCTTGAGCATCGGGAGCGCGAGCAGCGAGAGCACCGCACTCGCCGCGACGAGCGTCGAGACCGAGTACACCGTGCCGGTCGTGGCGAACAGCCAGGCGGCCACGAACCCCGTCGGCGCGCTCCACAGGACCGACGACAGCTGGTAGCTCATCGCCACACCGGTGTACCTGATCCTGGTGGGGAAGAGCTCGGCGAGGAAGCTCGACTGCACCGCGTACGTGCCGGCGTGGCCGAGGGTCCAGGCGATCACGCTGGCCAGCACGAGGCCCCACAGCGTGCCGGTACGGACGAGCGCGTAGAACGGGTACGCCATCACCAGCCAGGAGCAGATGCCGATCGCGTACACTGGTCGTCGGCCGATGCGGTCGGACAGCCGGGAGAACACCACGTACGCCGGCATCGACGCGAGGGCGCCGACCATGCCGGCGATGAGCACCCAGCTGCTCGGCACCTTGAGTTCGGTCTGCGCGTAGCTGCCGAAGTAGGTGATCAGGCCGTACGCGCCGAGCGAGAACGACGCCTGCAGCAGCACGCTGGCGGCTAGCACCCGCCAGTGGTCGCGCACCAGCGCGACGAGCGGGACGCGTGGCTTGGCGGTGTCGTCGGACTCCTTGGCCTGCTTGAAGACCGCGGCGTCGGTGACGTTCAGCCGCATGTAGAGGCCGACGAGCACGAGCACGCCGCTGAACAGGAAGCCGATCCGCCAGCCCCAGGCGAGGAACGCCTCCTCGGACACCGCGAACACGATGACCTGCAGCACCCCGTTGGCGGCGAAGTAGCCGAGCGGGTTGCCGAGCTGGCTGAACACGCCGTAGAAGCCGCGCCGGCCCTTCGGTGCGTGCTCGACGGCGAGCAGGGCCGCGCCGCCCCACTCCCCGCCGAGCGCGAAGCCCTGGCAGATGCGCAGCACGGCGAGCAGGAACGGGGCGGCGATGCCGATGGTGTCGTAGCTGGGCACAAGGCCGATGCAGAACGTGGCGATGCCCATCAGCAGCAGCGTCGCGATCAGCGAGGTCTTGCGGCCCAGCCGGTCGCCGAAGTGCCCGAACACCGCGGCGCCGAGCGGGCGGGCGAGGAACGCTACGCCGAACGTGGCGAACGAACCGAGCGTGGCCGCCTGCTCGTTGCCGGCGGGGAAGAACACGCCGGGGAAGACGAGCGCGGCGCACAGGCCGAAGAGGAAGAAGTCATACCACTCGATGGTGGTGCCGACCATGCTCGACGCGGCGACGCGCCGCAGCTGGCGGTGGCGTCCGGTGGTCATCGACAGCCTTTCTGCCCTGGCTTACAAATCGATTTGCATCACCATAGAACAGGCTGACCCCGCGGCAAACCCCGGTGCGCGATACTCGTCCCGTGGCCGAGGAGACCGGGACTGCGAGCAACCGCACAGTGACGATCCGCGACGTCGCGGAGGCGGCCGGCGTCTCGGCCACCACGGTGTCGCACGCGCTGTCCGGCCGCCGCGTCGTCGCACCTGCCACCCGCGCCAAGGTGGCCGCGGCGGTGGACCGGCTCGGTTACCGTGCGAACGAGGCCGCCAGGTCGCTGCGCACCGGCCGGCTCGGCATCCTCGGCCTGGTGTTCCGGCCGCGCGACGCGGTACACGGCTCGCTGATGGGCACCGAGTACCACCAGCGGCTCGCCGGTGCCGCCGCGACCGCCGCCCTGGACCGCGGACTCGGCCTGCTGCACATCCCCGACCCGCTCGGCCCGGAGGCCAGGCGGCTGCCGATGGACGGCTGCATTCTGGTGTCGCCGAGCGGCTCCGACCGGCTGCTCGGCGAGCTGATCGGCCGCGGCCTGCCGCTGGTCAGCGCCGATCCCGACCCCGACCACCCGGAGCTGGGCTGGTGGGTGGGCAGGGACGACACCGGCGCGATCGCCGAGGTGCTCGACCACCTGGACGCCGCGGGCGCGCGGGACGTCGTGCTGCTCGTCGGCACCGACGACAACGCCTGGAACAGGGGCAGCAGGCTCGGCTTCGAGGCGTGGCTGCGCGACCGTCCGCACGTCGGCACCGTCGTGCCGTTGTTCGAGGGCACCGGGGCACCTGGCGCCGACGAGGCGGTCGACGAGCTGCTGCGCGCGGGTCAGCGTCCGGACGCGATCATCGGTTCGTCCGGCCGGTTCGCCGCCGGCGCTGCGGCGGCCGCCCGCAGGCACGGCCTGGCGACGCCGGGCGACGTCATGCTGGTGGCGCTCTCCGACAGCGAGGTCGCGCGCGGCCACGACCCGCAGATCACCGCGCTCGAGCTGCACCCGGAGCGGATCGCCCGCGCCGCCGTCGCGCTCCTCGTGGACCGCCTCGACGGCCACGACCAGCCACCGCCGCGGGTCTTCACGCCCACCCTGAAGGTCCGCGCCTCCACCACCAGGTGACGGCACGCCGGCTCACGGTCTGGCCACACCGTGCGGCCGATGCCGACCGGCGGCGGCCCGCTCCCGGCCGGGCGGGAGCGCCGCCTGGGTATGGGCGCGATCGCACAGCAGCCGTGCGACCGCGGCCAACCTGCGCGGCGACCGGCTGGCGGCGGTCCTGGCGAGGATCGCCCACGATGCTGCCACCAGGAGCGCCGCCATGACGTACACGGCGGACTGGAACCGTGCGGGATAGAACTCGTGCAGGTAGGTCTGCTGGAAGGTCCCGGGCAGGGACGGCTCGCCACCCCTGACGAGCAGTGCGTTCTGCAGCGAGGTGAGCGGACAGTTCAACGGCGTGCCGACCACCGCCAGCGCCCAGGCCACCGCAAGCGCGTGCAGCGGGAACGTCTTCCGCAGCCAGCACGCTAGGTAGCCGCCGACGACCACGTAGCCCAGGTAGCTGAAGTGCAGCACGGCCACCGCGTCCGCCAGCCACCGGAACCACTCCAGCTCCTGTGCCTGCTCGCGCGTGGCCTGTGGCCGACGCGTCGGATAGCTCACGACCGACCTCCGCAGCGTCTCCTACCAGCATAGATCGCTCATCGGTGGCCGGGGAGGTGGCGCGCGAACCACGCCCCGGCAGCTTCGGCCACCTGGTCGAGCGCACCCGGCTCCTCGAACAGGTGGGTCGCGCCCGGCACCACGTCCAGCCTGCTGGTCGCGATCTGCGGTTGCAGCCGCTGGTTGATCTCCAGGACGGGTGCGTCGTGCTCGCCGACGACCAGCAGGGTGGGTGCCACCACCTGCGGCAGGGCGGCCTCCGCGAGGTCCACCCGGCCGCCGCGGGAGACGACGGCGCGCACCGCGTCGGGCCGGTTGGCGGCCGCGATCAGCGCGGCCGCCGCGCCGGTGCTCGCACCGAACAGCCCGACGGGTTCGTCGGCGGTGCGGGGTTCCGCGGTCAACCAGTCCACGATGGCCGTGGTGCGTTCGGCGAGCAGCGGGATGTCGAACCGCACCTGTCTGGTGACCCGGTCCAGCTCGTCCTCCTCGGCGGTGAGCAGGTCCACCAGGGCCGTGCCGAGGCTGTCGCGCAACAGCGTCTCCGCGACCTGCCGGTTGCGCGGGCTCTGTCTGTCGCTGCCGCTGCCATGCACGAAGACGACGACGCCGATGGCCTCGGACGGGATGGCGAGATCGGCCTCGAGGACGGCTGCGCCGAGGTCGATCTGGACGTTCTCGTCGACGAACATTGGTGACCCGCCGGAACTCATGGTCTGCTGGTCTCCTGCCAGGCTACGCTGGTGCGGCGGCCCGTCGTACCGCGTCGGCGATCGCCTTCGCGTCGATCCCCGCACGGCTGAGCTGTTCCGCCGGGCGTGCCGAGCCCGGCATCCCCTGCACCGCGAGCTTCACCACCCGCGGCCTCTCGTCGGCGACGGCGAGAGCGTCGAGCACGGCGCCGCCGAGCCCGCCGGCCGGCCAGTGGTCCTCCACGGTGACCAGACAGCCGGTGCTCGCCGCCGCCTCGCGGAGGGTCGGCACGTCCACCGGCTTGATCGAGTAGAGGTCGACCACGCGCACGGCCGTGCCCTCGGCACGGAGCTCCTCTGCCGCGGCGAGGGCCTCGTGCACGGTGACACCCGCGGCCACGATGGTGGCCCGGTCGCCGGCGGAGGACCGCAGCACCTTGCTGCCGCCGACGGGGAAGTCCTCGTCCGGGTGGTAGATGACCGGAGTGTCGCCGCGTGTCGTGCGGAGGTAGCTGATGCCCGCCACGTCCGCCATCGCCGCGGTCAGCTTGCCCGCCTGGTTGGCGTCGCACGGGTACAGCACGGTGCTGCCGTGCACGGCACGGAAGCAGGCGAGGTCCTCCAGGCCCATCTGCGACGGGCCGTCCGGCCCGTATCTCCACGCCCGCGTGCGAGCCGACGAGCCGGATGTCTGCCGAGCCGATCGCGGCCATCCGCACGAAGTCGTACGCGCGGGTCAGGAACGCGGCGAACGTGGCGACGTACGGTGTCCAGCCGCGCGTCTGCATTCCCACGGCGGCCGCGACCAGCTGCTGCTCGGCGATGTAGCACTCGATGAACCGGTCGGGGAACGCCTCGGCGAAGAAGCTGGTGCGGGTCGAGTCGCTCACCTCGCCGTCGAGCGTGACGACGTCCGGTCGTGCGGAGCCGACCTCGGCCAGCGCGTGGCCGAACGCCGTCCTGGTGGCCGTCGCACTGCCGGTGTCGTACCGGGGCACCTGGATGTCGGCGCCGGCCGGGAGCGTGCCGTTCGGCCCTGGCCGGGAACCTGCCGGCGGGCTGACCGCAAGGTCCAGGTGCCGCACGCCGCCGAGCTCCTCGATCGCGCCGTCGGCGTCGTTCAGCGGCTTGCCGTGCATGCCCTCGTGGTCTTCCACAGCCGCCACGCCCTTGCCCTTCAGGGTTCGGGCGAGGATCGCCGTCGGACGTTTGCTGTCCTCGGCATCCGTGTACGCGCGGTCGATCTCGGCGGTGTCGTGCCCGTCGACCTCCACCGTGTGCCAGCCGAAGGCGGCGAACCGGCTGGCGTACGCGGCGGTGTCCCAACCGAGCCTGGTAGGCCCGCGCTGGCCGAGCCTGTTCACGTCCACGATCGCGACCAGGTTGGCCAGGCCGGCGTGCCCGGCGTGCTCGGCCGCCTCCCAGGTGGAGCCTTCGGCGAGCTCGCTGTCGCCGCACAGCACCCAGACCCGGAACGGGTCGTCGCTCAGCTGCCGGCCGGCGATCGCGATGCCGACACCGATCGGGAGCCCCTGGCCGAGCGACCCGGTCGCCGCCGGTACGAACGGCAGCCGCGGCGTCGGGTGTCCCTCCAGCCGGCTGTCCAGCTGGCGGTAGCTGCCGAGCTCGTCGGCGGAGATCGCGCCCATCGCCCGATACATGGCGTAAAGCAACGGCGAGGCATGCCCCTTGGAGAAGAGCAACGCGTCGTTGCGTGGGTCGTCGGGCGCGCTGACGTCGTACCGCAGGTGCGCGAGCAGCACGGCGCCGAGGTCGGCGGCCGACATCGACGAGGTGGGATGCCCCGACCCCGCCGTCGCCGCGCAGTGCACCGCGTCGACCCGCAGCTGCTGGCCGAGCTCGGCGAGGAACTGGCTGCGTTGGCGAGTAGCAAGCATGCGGTGCACCTACCCGGCGTGAGCACAGGCATTCATGGGTAGCGCCATCCGCTGTGGGTAGGGAGACCGGCAGTGGACGTGCACAGCGTCCACGAATCACGAGACGAGGAGTTTGGCATGGCAACTCTGCTGTGGATCATCGCTGCGCTGTTAGTGGTCGGCGGCGTCTTCGCCATCATCCGCAAGCAGCTGATCTGGGGAATCGTGCTGATCGTGGTCGGGCTGCTTGTCGGTCCCGGAGGCGTGAGCATCTTCGGGTAGCACCCGTGTCCGGTCAGCGGCCGAGGGCGGCAAGTACCTCGGCGTCGTCGACCTGGCGGAAGTCCTGGTACCACGCGCCCACCGAGAGGAAGTCGACCCGCGACAGCACGCACACGACCTGGTCGGCCAGCGCCGTCAGGCGGTCCGCCGTCTCCTGCGCGCACACCGGTGCGCCAAGCAGGAGCCGGCGCGCCCCTCGGGTACGCAGTGCGCGCAGGGCGGCTTCCGCGGTCACCCCGGTCGCGAGCCCGTCGTCGACGAGCACGACGTCGTGCCGTGTGACGTCGGGCAGTTGCCGGTCACCGCGGTACCGCTGACACTGCCTCTCCAGCTCCACCCGTTCGGCCGCGGCCAGCTCGGTGACCTCGTCGCGGGTCGCGCCGACGGTTGCCGCGGTGTCGGAGACGACGAGGTCGTCGGTGCCCTCGGCGACGGCCCCGATACCGAGCTCCCGATGACCGGGAGCGCCGACCTTCCGCACGACGAAGACGTCCAGCGGCGCGTCGAGCGCGGCAGCGACCTCTGCTGCGACCGGTACGCCTCCGCGCGGCAGCCCGAGTACCAGCGGGTCCGCGGGTCTCGCCGCCGCCACGTGCGTTGCCAGCTGCCGGCCGGCGTCCCTGCGGTCGTCGAATCGCACGTCTGCTCACCACCTCACGGCATCGGCTGCCCGGCGGCGTGCGTCGCTAGGCGTTGCCGGGTCGTTGCTCCTCGGGTACCAGAACTACCCCGTCGTGACCGTCCGTTGTCGAGCACTCCCACGGGCGGCGTCCTCGGCGGCGACGATCCGCTTGGCCAGGTCGCGCACCTTGATGTTGTGGTTCTGCGACGACTGGGCGAGCAGCGTGAACGCCTGTTCGGTCGTGAGACCGTGCCGCTCGGCGAGAATGCCGGTCGCCTGGCCGATGCGCTGCCTGGTGTGCAGGGCCTCGGAGAGCTGCGCCTGCTCGTTCGCTGTGGCCAGGGCGACCGCAGCGTGGGAGGCGAAGATCTGTGCGACCTCACGGGTGACCTCGTCGAACGCGCCGGGCTGGGCGGCGAACAGGTTCAGCGACCCCAGGGTGTCGTCCTGGGTGAACAGCTGAATCGCGACCATGCTGTGCACGCCGTTCTCGACCGCGTGCGCGGCGAACCTGGGCCAGCGGCGCTCGTCCGCGAAGTCGTCGCACCAGACGATCCGCTCCTGCCAGATCTGTTCCAGGTCCGGCCCTTCGCGCAGCTCGTACTGCACATTGTGCAGCGCCTTCGCGGTCTCGTCGGTCGCGGCGAGCAGCATGCCCCTATCGTGGTGCGCCTCGGTGACGGACGCGGACGTGCAGCCGGCGACGACTGCGACGGCCAGGTCACAGATCTCCGCGACGGTAGTCCCCGTACCTTGGGTTGCCCTGAGATGTCGGGCAGCGGCGGCGAACCACCGCGCGAGATCGTGCTCTTCGGACAACACGGGACCTACCTCTCCGTCCAGGCAATGACTATAGCCGGCACAAACGTCAAGCTTGGGTCAAAGCAGGCAGCCGGGCTTGAGGAGACGGGGTGGTGGTGCCTACAGTGAAGGTGGAGAGCGGTCGAGAACAGGCCCTCTCGTGCGAAGGTCAAGCAGCGCGCCTCGCATTTCCCGATCAAACGGGTGGGCTTGGTGCACGATGCGACGCACATTCTCTCGAGGGTCCTCGTCCTCACCCGTTTGGTATGCCTCACTGAGGTGAAGCTATGCATATCGCGATGGTGACCGGGCAAACACTGCCCCCTGAGCGTACGTACCAACCAACCGGCACGCAGTCGCAGGTAGTACCGCTGGCGAGCCGGCTGGTGGAACGCGGCCACGACGTAACGGTCTACGTACCGTCCGACGACGACTCGTCGACGGCCGGCAGCGCACGCGGTGTTCGCGTCGAGTACGTGGACGTCGGTACCGAGGACGACGACATGCCGGCCCGCTACGCCGCGGGTTTGCGGCGGCGGTGGCAGCAGGAGGCGCCCGACCTGGCGCACGCTTCGTCGTGGACCGCCGGCCTGGCCACCGTGGCCGCCGAGCGGGACGACGTCGCCTTCGTCCAGGACTACCGCGACACCGAAGGCTCGCACCTGGACGGCCAGGTGCAGCGGCTCGCGGCCGCCCTCGGGCAACGCGCCGAGCGGGCCGTGGTGGCCAGCCGCGCCCAGGCCGACGTGCTGGCCAGGCGCGGGGTAGCCAGAGGGGACATCTCCGTGGTCCCGTACGGCGTGGACGACCAGCTCTTCGTGCCGGACGGCTCGCGGGTCGAACACGACGGCCAGTTGCGGCTGGTGTGCCCGGACGGCACCGCCGACGGGCACGGTAGCGATCTGTTGATCCGGTCGCTGCGCTCGGTGCCGGACGCCGAGCTGTTGATCGTCGACTACCCCGAGGGTGACAGCGCCAGTGACCAGCGCAGGGACCTGGCCGCCGAGCTCGACGTCGCCGACCGGGTCGAGGTCGTCGACGACCCGCCGCCAGCGGAGCTCGCCCGGCTCTTCCAGTCCGCGGACCTCGTGGTGAGCACGCCGACGACCGATGCCAGCATCGCCGGCTGTGTCGAGGCGATGGCCTGCGGGACCGCCGTGCTCGCGACGAGCGCAGGCGGTCGCGACGAGATCGTCGTGGACAAGGTGACCGGCCGGCTCGTCGCCGCCGAGGCCGAGCAGATGGGGGCGACCATCCACCAGCTGCTGCACGACCCGCCGCGCCGCCGCGCGTACGGCATCGCCGCCGCGGACCGCGCGTCCGTCTGCTACTCCTGGGACCGGGTCGCCGAGAGTGTCGAGGGCGTGTACACCAACGCCCTGGGCAGCGGCCGGTTCAGCGGTAGCCGCAGCGTCGGCTCGTTCCGGCTCAGTAGCCCGGCGTGACCGTTGCGGGCATAACGCTCGCCCTGATGGGGTAGGGAGGAGGAGTACCCCACGGGGAGGAGCGCGTCATGGGCCTGCGGCGCTGGCTGGGTGCGTGGCCGGCATTCCGCCAGCTCAGCGGGTCCGACCGGCTGGCGCGTGGCGAGGCGGCCAGGTCCCGTACGCAACGCCGTGCGCGCACGGCGGCGGCCGACCAGGTGGTGCAGTCGGTCTGCCCGTACTGCGCGGTCGGCTGCGGCCAGCGCGTGTACGTCAAGGACGGCGCGGTCACCCAGATCGAAGGCGACCCAGACTCGCCGATCTCCCGCGGCCGGTTGTGCCCGAAGGGCGCCGCCAGCAAGCAGCTCGTCACCCACGCCGGCCGCGCCGGGACGGTGCTCTACCGGCGCCCGCACGGCACCGAGTGGGAGCAGCTCCCGCTGTCGCAGGCGATGGAGATGATCGCCGACCGGGTGCTCACCACCCGCCGCGAGTCCTGGCAGGACGTCGACGAGGACGGCCGTCCCGTACGCAGGACCATGGGCATCGCGAGCCTGGGCGGCGCCACCTTGGACAACGAAGAGAACTACCTGATGAAGAAGCTCTACACCGCGATGGGAGCTGTGCAGGTGGAGAACCAGGCGCGGATATGACACTCCGCCACGGTCCCCGGTCTGGGGACCAGCTTCGGGCGGGGCGGTGCCACCACGTTCCAGCAGGATCTCGCCGCCTCCGACTGCATCGTGATCCAGGGCTCGAACATGGCCGAGTGTCACCCGGTCGGGTTCCAGTGGGTGATGGAGGCGAAGGCGCACGGCGCGAAGGTCATCCACGTCGACCCGCGGTTCACCCGGACGAGCGCGGTGGCCGACCAGTACGTCCCGCTACGGGCCGGTACGGACATCGCCTTCCTCGGCGGCCTGATCAACTACGTGCTCACCCACGAGCTCGACTTCCGTGACTACGTGGTCGCGTACACCAACGCCGGGGCGATCCTGCGCGAGGACTTCGTGGACACCGAGGACCTGGACGGGCTGTTCTCCGGCTACGACCCCGAGAGCCGGCACTACGACACCACGTCGTGGGAGTACGAGGCGGCGGACGTCCACCCGGCCGCAGGACAGCGCGACCAGTGGTCGGAGAACGCCGGCCAGGTCGGCGTCGAGCACGGCGGCCGGGCGATAAAGGCGGCCGCCAGCGGGCAGAGGTACGGCAGCGGCGGCGCCACCGTCGGCAGCAAACCCCGCATCGACGAGACGCTGCAACACCCACGGTGTGTGTACCAGGTGTTGAAGCGGCACTTCGCCAGATACACGCCAGAGCTGGTCGAGCGGGTCTGCGGCATTCCCGCCACGGACTTCCATGCCGTCGCGGAGGCGGTCACCAGCAACTCAGGCAGGGAACGCACGACGGCGTGGTGCTACTCCGTCGGCTGGACCCAGCACACGGTCGGTGTGCAGTACATCAGGTGCGCGTCGATCCTGCAGGCGTTGCTCGGCAACATCGGCCGGCCGGGAGGCGGCATCCTCGCATTGCGCGGGCACGCGAGCATCCAGGGCTCCACCGACGTCCCGACACTGTTCGACCTGCTGCCCGGGTACATCCCCATGCCGCACGCGCACCACCACGTCGACCTGGACGGCTTCGTAGCCGCCGATGCGGGTACGACCGGTTTCTGGGGCAACATGCGGGCCTACACGGTCAGTCTGCTGAAGGCGTGGTGGGGTGACGCGGCCACCGCCGACAACGACTACTGCTTCGACTACCTGCCCAGGATCAACGGCAACCACGGGACGTACCGCACAGTGCTCGACCAGATCGCCGGCAAGGTGAAGGGGTACTTCCTGGTCGGTGAGAACCCGGCGGTCGGCTCCGCCAACGGCCGACTGCAGCGGCTGGGACTGGCCAACCTCGACTGGCTCGTCGTACGCGACCTGTCGTTGGTCGAGAGCGCGACGTTTTGGCGCGACGGCCCCGAGGTCACCATCGGCGAGATGCGGGCGGAGGACATCGGCACCGAGGTCTTCTTCCTGCCGGCCGCGGCACACACCGAGAAGGCCGGCACGTTCACCAACACGCAGCGGCTGCTGCAGTGGCACAGGCAGGCGACCGACCCACCCGGGGAGGTGCGCAGCGACCTGTGGTTCTACTACCACCTGGGCCGGCGGCTGAAGGAGAAGGTCGCCGACTCCGCGGACGAGCGCGACCGTCCGCTGCAGGACCTCACCTGGGACTACCCCACAGCAGGCGCGTACGAGGAACCCAGCGCCGAGGCCGTGCTCGCCGAGATCAACGGGTACGGGCCCGACGGTCACCTCTCGGCGTACACCCAGCTGCGCGACGACGGCTCGACCAGCTGCGGCGTCTGGATCTACTGCGGGGTCTACGCCGACGGCGTCAACCAGGCGGACAGGCGCCGGCCAAGGACGGAACAGAGCCGGGTCGCGCCCGAGTGGGGGTGGGCCTGGCCCGCCAACAGGCGCATCCTCTACAACCGGGCCTCCGCCGACCCGCAGGGACGGCCGTGGAGCGAACGGAAGCGGTACGTGTGGTGGGACACCGGCGCACGCCGGTGGGTCGGCGAGGACGTCCCCGACTTCGAGGCGACCAAGCCGCCGGACTACCGGCCACCAGAAGGGGCGCGCGCCGAGGACGCCATCGCAGGGACCGACCCGTTCGTCATGCAGACCGACGGGCTGGCGTGGCTGCACGCGCCTGCGGGTCTCGTCGATGGCCCGTTGCCCACGCACTACGAGCCGGTCGAGTCACCCGTCGACAACCTGTTGTACGGCCAGCGCACCAACCCGACGGCGGAGGCGTACCTGCACCCGGGTAACCGCCACCACGACGTCGACGGTGCGGTCTACCCGTTCGTGTTCACGACCTACCGCCTCACCGAACACCACACCGCCGGCGGGATGAGCCGCACGCTGCCGTACCTCGCCGAGCTGCAACCCGAGTTCTTCTGCGAGGTCTCGCCCGCGCTCGCGCGAGAGCGTGGGTTGACGCACTGCGGCTGGGCCGTCCTGATCACCGCACGCGCGGTGGTCGAGGCGCGCGTGCTGGTCACCGACAGGCTCCGGCCGCTGCGCATCGGCGACCAGGTGGTGCACCAGATCGGGGTGCCGTACCACTGGGGCGGGAACGGCCTGTCCACCGGTGACTCGGCGAACGACCTGCTCGCCGTGTTGCTCGACCCGAACGTGCACATCCAGGAGGCGAAGGCGGCGACCTGTGACATCCGTCCCGGCCGCCGGCCAGGCGGTGCGCAGCTGCGGGAGCTGGTGGAGGCGTACCGGCGCCGCGCCGGTATCGACGAGCCGAGGGGAGGACCAGCCGCGTGACCAACCTGCGCGACCGACTGTACGGCCCGCTCGCCGACCCTGCGGGTGACGCCGGCTACCCGGACCACCCGCCGCGGATGGGGTTCTTCACCGACACCTCGGTCTGCATCGGCTGCAAGGCGTGCGAGGTGGCGTGCAAGGAGTGGAACGAGGTGCCGTCGACCGGGCTCGACCTGCTCGGGCAGTCGTTCGACAACACCGGTGGGCTCGGCGCGGACAGCTGGCGGCACGTCGCGTTCGTCGAACAGCGGGTGCCGGTGGCCGACGAGGTGGCGACCGTGGACCTCGGCATGCCGTCCGTGGGCATGCCGGAGCAGCCGGCCGGCGACGGTGACACGGCCGTGCGTTGGCTGATGTCCAGTGACGTGTGCAAGCACTGCACCCATGCCGCGTGCCTGGACGTCTGCCCGACCGGTTCGCTGTTCCGTACCGAGTTCGGCACGGTGGTCGTGCAGGAGGACATCTGCAACGGTTGCGGCTACTGCGTACCCGCCTGCCCGTACGGCGTCATCGAACGCCGCGAGACCGACGGCCGGGCGTTCAAGTGCACGCTCTGCTACGACCGGCTCGGCGACGGCCTCGAACCGGCCTGTGCGAAGGCCTGCCCGACCGACTCGATCCAGTTCGGTGAGCTGGACGAGCTCCGTGACCGCGCGGACCGCCGGCTGGCCGCCGTACGGGGCGAGGGCGCAACGGGCGCCAGGCTCTACGGCCGTGACCCGGGCGACGGGGTGGGTGGTGCAGGCGCGTTCTTCCTGCTGCTCGACGAGCCCGAGGTGTACGGCCTGCCGCCCGACCCGGTGGTGACCACCCGCGACCTCCCGGCGATGTGGAAGCACGCGGCCGCCGCCGCGGTGTCCGTCGCCGCGGGGATCGCGCTCGCGTTCACCAGGAGGCGGCGATGAGCGAGAACCGGTCGTACTACGGGCGCCCCGTACTGAAGGAGCCGGCGTGGCGGGTGCCCGACGTGCCCGGGTACCTGTTCCTCGGTGGGTTGGCCGGCGCCAGCGCGGGCGCGGCGGCGCTGTGCGACCTGACCGGGCGCGCGGGTCTGTGCCGGACCTACCGGGCGGTCGCCGCGGGCGCGGCCGTGTCGAGCGTCGGCGCGTTGATCCACGACCTCGGCCGGCCGGCGCGGTTCCTCTACATGCTGCGGGTGTTCAAGCCGACCTCGCCGCTGTCCGTCGGCTCGTGGATCCTCGCCCCGTTCGGCGGGCTGGCGACCGCCGCTGCGGCCGCGGAGTTCGCCGGCCGGGCGAGATGGGCTCGGCCAGCGGGGATCGGCGCGGGGGTGCTCGGCCCGGCCATGTGCACGTACACCGCCGTGCTGCTGGCCGACACTGCCGTGCCCGCCTGGCATTCGGCGTACCGCGAGCTGCCGTTCGTGTTCGCCGGGAGCGCGTTGACCTCGGCCGCGGGTGCGGGGCTGCTGTGCGGCGGCCGGGCGGAGCACGAGCCGGCCCGTCGGATGGGTTGGCTCGGGGCGGGGATAGAGCTGGTCGCCTCGGGGCTACTGGAGCGCGCGCACGGCCTCGCCGGTGAGCCGTACCGCACCGGCCGGGCACGGCGGCTGCTCCGCGCCGCCACCGGCCTGACCATCGCGGGCGCCGGCCTGTCGGCCGCCGGCCGCCGGAGCCGGGTCGCCACCGGCCTGGCCGGCGCCGCGTACCTCGCGGCCGGCCTATGCACCCGCTTCGGCGTCTTCGACGCCGGCATCCGGTCGACCCGGGACCCGAAGTACGTCGTCACCCCACAACGCGACCGGCTGACGCAAACGACCTAGGTGCTGTGCTGTTCCTGGTCGAGTCGTTCGTCGATGGGTTCGTCCGTGCGTTCGTCGGCGCCGGTGTGGCCGGACGCCGTCGGGGTGGACGGCTCGTCCGGGGGCTCGAACTCGGTCAAGCGTTCCTCCGGGAGGAGCTCGTCGGTGACGAGCGCGTCGGACTCGTCCTGCGGTACGTCCGTCTCCTCCTCGAGCGGAACCTCGACGCGACGGTCGTCAGGGCTGGTCATCGGGTCTCCTTCCTTCGTCTCACGCGGCCTTGACCTCCGCCGCGTCCTTCGCGAACGTCACCCGTACGCACGCGCAGACCAACCGTGGGAAGTCCGCGCGGTCGACCAGCTTCGCCAGCCGGCCGGGTTCCGTGGGCAGCTCGAGCAGCTGCGCGCCCTGCGCCGCCTTGGCGTCGACGAACGGGTGTACCTCCGGCCAGACGCCCTGCACCTCGCGCAGGAAGATGTCGGCGCCGACGTCGCCGATGCCCTTGAACTCCTTCACCAGGTTCCGCAGCGCCGTGACGCCACCGTCGCCGGCGGCGCGGAGCCTGCGCAGGTCGCCTCCGTACTGCGTGCGCACCCGTTCGGCCGTGTCGCCGAGCATCCTGGACGTGCTCTCGTCGTAGCGCGCGTAGCCCGACCGGTTCAGCAACTTGGTGCGGTGCGCCCACGTCGCGTCGGCCATCTTCGCCGGCGTGGTGAGCTTCGCGTCGAGTAGTGCCCGCATCGCGGCGACGGCGATGTCGTTCTTGATCCGCGCGGAGAGCAGCAGCGACAGCACCAGGTGCTGGAACAGCGGTGCGGGTTTGTCCGCCAGGCCGATCTTGGCCTGGCTTGCGTAGGTTTGACCGTGTCGGTCGAGCAACGTACGGATTTGCCTCTCCCTGGATGCCGACATGGCGTCCTCCTCTGTGGGAAGGGTCGCGACTGCATCGAGTGGGCCTGGCAGGGTAGGGGACACTCGTGCGGACCGAAAGGAGGGTGCCCGTCATGGCTCGCATGCCGTTGGGCGAGATCCTCGACAGTCTGGGAGTCTCCGCCGACCTTGGTGCCGATGACCGGGTAGCGGATGCCGTTGTCCTGCTGAAGATCAAGAATGGTGACGAGGTGTCGGTCGCCATCGAGCAGAGCGATCACACGGATTGGTACGATCAGCGCGCCCTGATCAGCGCCGCGGCCGCCGTGGTCGAGAACTCCGAGCTCAAACGCTGTTGACCGGTGCAGCGCAGGCGCCTCACGCGACCAGCTCCTCGCGCAGCGACCTGAGCGTCTGGTTGAGCAGGCGCGACACGTGCATCTGTGAGATGCCGAGCTGATCGGCGATGTCGCTTTGGGTCTTGTTCCCGTAGAAGCGCAGCAGCACCATCTCCTGCTCGCGCTCCGGCAGCCGCTCGACAAGTGGCCACAGTGACTCGGTGTCCACGACGCTCTCCAGGTCCTGGTCGTCGTCGCTGAGCGTGTCCAGATAGGTCGCGGCCTCCTCCTCGTCGCTGACGGGCGCGTCGAGGGAGAGCGGCGAGAACGTGTCGTCGGTCGCCAGCGCCTCCTCGACCGCCCGCTCGCTCGTCTCCAGGTGCGCGGCCAGTTCCGCCGCGGAGGGCTGGTGCCCCCTCTCCTGGCAGAGCTGCTCCGAGGCTTCCTTGATCTGCATCTTCAGCTCTTGGATCCGGCGCGGCAACCGTACCCAGCGGCGGCTGTCCCTGAAGTGGCGGCGGATCTCGCCGAGCACGGTCGGCCGGGCGAAGGTGACGAAGTCGACCCCGCGTCCGGCGTCGAACCTTTGGATGGCTTCCATCAGGCCCAGATAGCCGACCTGGTCGAGCTCCTCGGTCTGCTCGCCGCGGCCGGTGTATCTGTTCACCGCCCAGCGCACCAGCCAGCTGTACCGCTCCACCATTACTTCGCGAGCGCGTTCCTTGGCTCCTTCGTCGGCGGCGGAAGCCAGCTGTCCGAAGAGCTCCGCATCAGTGCATTGCATGTCGGTTGACGTCGTCATCGCTATCAGTCCAAACCAACGACTGCGTAATCGACGTACGTCTTATTCCCCACCGTACATCGTTCAACCGGAACTGGAGACCCCGTTTCGTCCCGGATCGCGTGGGTAGCTCAGCTAGCGACCCTGCCGCCATACGTATCGCGGGAGCGAAGATGCCGCATACCGTCGCCGACTACCTGCTCGAACGACTCCGGGAGTGGGGAGTCGAACACGTCTTCGGGTACCCGGGTGACGGGATCAACGCGTTGCTCGCCGCCTGGGGACGCGCGGGTGACTCGCCACGCTTCGTGCAGTCCAGGCACGAAGAGCTGTCGGCCTTCGAGGCAACGGGTTACGCGAAGTTCTCCCGGCGTCTCGGGGTGTGCGCCGCGACGTCCGGTCCCGGCGCGATCCATCTGCTCAACGGCCTCTACGACGCGAAGCTGGACCACACTCCCGTGCTGGCGATCGTCGGCCAGACCCACCGCAGCGCGATCGGCGGCAGCTATCAGCAGGAGGTCGACCTGCTGTCGTTGTACAAGGACGTCGCCAGCGACTACGTGCAGATGGTCACCGTGCCGGAACAGCTGCCCAACGTCGTGGATCGCGCGATCCGGACGTCGCTCGCCCGGCAGACGGTGACGGCCGTCATCATTCCTGAAGACGTGCAGGAACTCGACTACTCGCCGCCGACGCACGAGTTCATGATGGTGCCGTCGAGCCTTGGCATGTCGCAGCCGGCCGCCAGGCCGGCGGACGACGACCTGCAGCGAGCTGCGGACATCCTCAACGCCGGCGAGCGGGTCGCAATGCTCATCGGGCAGGGCGCCGCGGACGCCGCGCGTGAGGTCGAACGGGTGGCCGACGTGCTCGGCGCCGGGGTCGCCAAGGCACTACTCGGCAAGGACGTGCTGTCCGACGACCTGCCGTACGTCACGGGTGCCATCGGCCTGCTCGGCACCCGGCCGAGCTACGAGATGATGCGCGACTGCGACACCTTGCTGACCGTCGGCTCGAGTTTCCCCTACACCCAGTTCCTGCCGGATCTCGACGGAGCGCGCGGCGTGCAGATCGAGCGCGATCCCACGCTCGTCGGCATGCGGTACCCGTACGAGGTGAACCTCGTCGGCGACGCGCGTTCGACGCTCGCCGGCCTGCTGCCGCTGCTCGAGAAGAAGCAGGACAGGTCGTGGCGGGAACGGATCGAGAGGGACGTCGCCCGCTGGTGGGAGGTGATGGAACGCCGCGCAGGCGTCTCCGCCGACCCGATCAACCCCGAGCTCGTGTTCCACGAGCTGTCCCCGATGCTGCCGTCCGACGCGATCGTCACGGCCGACTCGGGTTCGGTCGCGAACTGGTACGCGCGTCACCTGAAGTTCGGGGGCCAGATGCGCGGGTCGCTGTCCGGCAACCTCGCCACCATGTGCCCGGGGCTGCCGTACGCCGTGGGTGCCAAGTTCGTGCACCCGGACCGGCCTGCCGTCGCGTTGGTGGGCGACGGCGCCATGCAGATGAACGGCATCAGCGAACTGATCAGTGTCGGCAAGTTCTGGACCGAATGGGACGACCCGAGGCTCGTCGTCTGCGTGCTGAACAACCAGGATCTCAACCAGGTCACCTGGGAGCTGCGGGCGATGGGCGGTGCGCCGCAGTTTCTGCCGTCGCAACAGATTCCCGACTTCCCGTACGCCGAGTACGCCCGGGTGCTCGGCCTGCGCGGCATAAAGGTCGAGGAACCCGGCGGTGTGCAGACCGCTTGGGAGCAGGCGTTGGCCGCCGACCGGCCGTGTCTGCTCGAGTTCGTGACCGACCCAGCGGTGCCGCCGATCCCGCCGCACGCCACCTGGGAGCAGATGGAGAACGCACTGGAGTCCATCGTCCGCGGCGACAGCGACCGATGGGGCGTGCTGAAGGAAGGCGTGAAGGCAAAGCTGCAAGAGGTCCTCGCCGGGCCGAGGTCCCGCTCGTAGCCGTCCAGAGGAGGTGGCGACGTGCAACGTGGCAGCGACAGGCACGGCCAACGGCTCGACGAGGAGCTCAAGCACGAGACCGAGCCGTTGGAGCGCTCCGGCGTGCAGCCGCACAGCGAGGAGTGGCGGCAGCCGGAAGCTCCCGCCGACGACGAGCCGGAACCGCCCGGCGCTCCCGGCGGTACGTACCGGGGTGCCACACCGCCGGGCCTCGACCCGGACGAGGTGGAGCCGCGCACGGAGATGGCCAGGCACCTCGAGCCGTCGGTCTTCCCGACGGACCGGGCCGGCGTGCTGCAGAGCGCGACGGCCAACAACGCGCCCGACGAGATCGTCGCGCAGCTGTACGAGCTGCCGGCCGGCGTGGTGTTCAGGACGATGCAGGACGTCTGGTCGGCGCTCGGTGGCGGGCAGGAGCAACGGCCGTAGCTGGAGGGATCGTGAAGCGCGACACGGAAGTACCCGTCGACGAGGTATGGGAACGCTTCCACGAGGTCGTCAACATGACCTCGCGGGAACTGACGGACTGGTTGGGTGAGCGCAAGGAGCTCGTCGCCGACCCGGCCGGCAAGGCACCACCGCTAGGCGAGGCGGTGCTCGAGATCCTGCGCAAGCGGCGGATGGATCTCACCACTGACGACGTCGACACCATGTGGCGGGTCATCGCCATCGTCGAGGACGAGACCGAGGGCCAGTCGATCGGCGAGCTGATCTCCGACGAGCGCCGCAAGTACCGCTTGATGAACGTCGGACACGACCCGATCAAGGCGGGGTAGGGCAGCGGCATGAGTGGACTCCTGACGAGGTTGGCGCGCCGTCTCGCGGCGCTGCGCGACCGCCTGGTTGTACGGCGCGGCACCGAGGCCGACGTGGCAGCCGACCGGCACCAAGCGCTGAGCCGGGTCACCGGCGACCGCCCGCGTGCCGCCGGCACCACGACGAGCACCGGCGGCAGCGGCACGTTCGTCGGCCGGATCGCAGGGGAGGATCCGGCCGAACCCGACCAGCTGGCCCGCAAGAAACCGGAGGTGCGGCCGTGACGTTGGATCTCGACTTCCTCAAGCCGCTGTACTCGGTTCGCGGGCCGTTCGCCAGCGTCACGCTGGAAGCGGGCCGCGAGGCCGGCGACGCTGAGCATGCGGTGCGCCTGCGCTGGCGGGGCGTCCGGTCGGAGCTGCGTGCCGCGGGCGCGGACGAGGACACGCTGCGCGCACTGGACTGCGCCGTGGCGACCCCGCCGGCGGAGGGGGGTGCGCAAGGCCAGGTCGCCGTCGCAGCCGGTGGCGAGCTGCTGCTCGACGAGTACTTCCACGCGCATCCCGGTACCAGTACGGCGACCTGGGGCAAGCTGCCGGAGGTGTTGCCGCTCCTGCGTTCCATGCGAACGCAGCTGCCGTGTCTCGTCGTCAACGTCGATGCGGCGGGCGCCGACATCCAGATCCGCGGCCGGTCGGACGTGGTGGACACCGCGGTCGAAGGAGACACGCATCCGCTGCACAAGGTGCGGGGCGGCGGCTGGTCACACCGCAGGATCCACCAGCGGGTCGAGAACGTGACACAGCACAACGCGAAGGTCGTCGTCGACCGCGTCGCCGAGCTGGTCAAGACCGTCGCCGCCGAGGTGGTCGTGCTCGCCGGCGACCCGCAGGCGAAGGCGAACTTCCATGCCGTGGCACCGCCCGGCGTGCAGGAGCTGCTCGTCGAGCTCGACGTCGGCAGCCGGCACCGCGGCGCACGCCCCGTCGACGAGGAGGTGGACGAGGTGCTCGCCGCACGGGCGGCCGCCGACGATGCCGGTCGGCTCGAGGCGTTCCGCGAACAGCTCGGACAGGGCGAACGCGCCGCCGCCGGCCTGGACGCGACGGTCGGCTGTCTGCGCAAGGCCCAGGTCGACACGGTGCTCCTGGAGGACGACGGCGCCGTCGAGCGGTTGCCGGCACTGTGGATGGGCGACGATATCCACCTGCTCGCCCGCGACGCCGCCGCGCTCGCCGAGATGGGAGCGACCGACCAGGTCGAGGTGCCGGCTACCGCCGCGCTCGTCGGTGCCGCGGCGACGACCGATGCCGACCTGGCGTTCGTGGAACCGGGAAGCATCGGCCATCGCGACGGTGTGGCGGCCCTGCTGCGTTACTCGCACGACCCGGCACAGGCGCACGGGTAACCGGGCGGGTCACCGCCTCGCGAAGCGCTCCGGCAGGGAGTCGAGGCGGACGGCGTCACCGGCGACCCGCTCCAGCATCTGTTCCACCGGCAGCCGCTCGCCGGGTTGTGGTTGGTCGGCGAGCTGGCCCAGCGCAGTGCCGTACTTCGCCAGCGCGTCGAAGTGCGCAGGCCAACGTTCTGGAGTGCCGGAGACGAACCGCACCTTGCCGCTGATGTGGTCGCGTAGCCGCTCCGCCCAGTCCTTCGGGCTGGTCGCGCCGACCGACGCGACCCCGTGGGGGAACAGCAGGACGTCGACGTCCCGGTACGGGTCGCCGGCGCGAGCAGCGCGCTCGACGTGCTCCGCGCAGTGGGTCAGTGACTCCTCGACGGGGAAGTAGCTCCAGAACGGCACAGAACCGCTCCTGCGTACCTCTACCGGGTCGACCATGAGGAACGACTCGACGACGAGCCGGTCGCCGTCGGCGCCTGCGTCCCTGAACCGTTGCCGCAGCAGGCGTGCGGTGGGTCCCGACAGTGCCTGCGGTTCCGGTACGTGCATGGTGACCACCGGATGCGACAGCTCGCTGGCCCGTGAGCTGATGTCGTCCGCGATCCTGGCGTCGAACCCCCATTCGGCCTCCGCGCTCACGCCATCCGGCTTCGGTGACTGGAACTGGGTGTGCGCAGAACCGTGCTCCTGCAAGTAGCTCGCGACCCGCGGGGAGCCTTCGGTGTACTCGCTGGCGTTGAGTCCGCCGCGCGCGCCTGCCTGGAAGAAGTGGCGATCGTCGATCCTGGTCGTCGGCCAGGTGGAGTCGTCGGCGAGGAAGATGATCGGCGCCTCAGGTGCGAGGCGCTCCGCGAGGAAGCGCTCGTAGGCCGCAGGCAGTTGGCGCCACTTCAGCCGGAAGTACGTCATGTGCTGGATCATCAGCCGGTCCTGGTTGCCGTCGTGCATGTGGTGCAGCACGATCCCCGGGTTGTTCTCGAGCAGCGGACCGGCGATCCTCCTGCCGCGCTCCATCGCCTCGATCCCGTGGTCGGGGTCGTTGCCCTCCCAACGCACCGGGATCAGCAGCGTCTGCGGGAGGAACGGCATCCCGGTCTCGGCGCAGAGATGCGCAGCAGCGCCGTTCGGGGAGCCGATGACCACGCCGGGGTAGCTGTCCTCGCCGTAGTGCTCGACCACCCACTGCGCAACGGTCTCCATGTCGACGTCGCCGAGGCGGCGCGCGGGGATCCCGTCCACGCCGCCGAACACGCCGTACGCAGTGCGGCGCACGGTACGTGGAAGCAGCGTGGAGTAGCGCGTCGGCAACGCGCGCAGCCGGCCCCGCCCGAGGTGGGGGAAGCTCTCGCCGCGCAGGGCGTGCGCCGTAACTCGGAGGAACGCGCTTGCCGAGTCGAAACTCGCCACCGCGCGTTCTGGTGCCAGGGTGCTCATTGCTCTGTGTCCTTTCCCATGTCGACTCGAACCGTACGCACCAACGCCTCGGGACACTCGAACGGGAACGTGTGCGTACCACCTTCGACGCGCACGTACCTGCCGTTCGGTCGGTCCGTCAGTCGCCGTCCCCAGGCCTCGGTGCCGAGCGCGTCGCGGCTGCCCACCATGACCGTCAGCGGCACCGCGACCTGCGCCAGCCACCGCTCCGGTGCGTCGGCGAGCATCGATACCCCCATCGCGCAGACGCGGCCGAGACCGGCCCGTCGCTGTTGGGGGCGGTTGACCTCGACGAGCCCCTCGGGGTGCGTCCTGGCGTCCGCACGCCAGGCCCACAACAGCCGCCGCAGCGACCGGTAGCGCGGGTCGACGGTGGGGCTGGCGAGGACAAGACCTGCGACGAACGTGTCGTCGGCGGCCGCCGTTCGTACGGCGACTTGCGTCCCGTACGAGTGACCGACCACGATGGCGGGCCGCCGAAGTCTTGTCCGCAACCACTCCGTGACGGCCGCCGCGTCGTCCCGCAGCGTCGGTGTACCGGGCACGTCGCGCCCGCCGGCGACACCCGGTAGCTCCAACAGGTGCACCCGGCCCAGGGCCGCCAGCCGTTCCTGGGTCTCGTACAGGTAGGCGGAGACCGCGAGCCCTGGGACGATGACGACGTCCGCGCCGTCGCCCATGGTCCTCGCGTGGACCGCGGCGGTCAGGTCCGTGATCGCGAGGCGGCGTCCGAAGCGCCGGGTGGCGACCGTCGCCCAGCGCCGGCCGCGGGAACCGGCTGCCTCGGCGGTCGCCTCCCTCTGCGTGCCGGTCATGGTCACGTGCCGTCGCCGGGCAGCCCGCTCGGTGGGAGGTAGCTCGGTGAGTGCGTCGGCACGCTGGGGTTGGAGGGCGGCTCGTGTGGCTTCTCCTGCTCCTGTGCCTCCGCCAGCGCGGCCTCGGTGATGGCGACCTCGCGACGCCGGGCGAGCGCACCGACGAAGACGCCGTAGACCAACCCGAGAACGACCAGCAGGATGCCGAGCCGTACCAGGTATCCCGACACGCCGTCGCCGACAGGCAGCACGGTGATCAGCGCGGTGATGCCGAGCGTCACCAACAAGAACACCACCGCCAACAGCCCGGCGACCGAACCGACGTTGCTACCCGCACCCCCTGCGCCGCCGACGTACCTGCGGCCGGTCAACATCATCAGCCAGCCGACCACGGCCACCACGACGATGCCGGTCGCGAGGAAGATCAATGCGGCCGGTTCCACGACGTGACCTCCTTTGCTCGGTGGGGCACGGCTACCCAGCCCGGGTGATGGGTAAACGACCTCGGCGCGGGTAGCAGGACGTGTGCAAGGCAGACACCACTACGTATCGGAGGAGGCGACCGATGGCGGACAAGCCGAGCAGCCCGGTGAAGGACAAGAACTACAACCTGTTCTCCGCTGTCCAGGATTCCCTGCACAACGTGTGGCGGATGGAGACGTACATCGCCGACGCGGAGCAACAGAACGACGCCGAGCTCGCCGAGTGGTTCCGGAAGATCCAGCACAACAACAGGAAGGCTGGCGCCCAGGGCAAGGAGATGCTCCGCCAACGGCTGCAAGAGGAAGGTGGCTGAGCAGACCGCGCGCGAAGGCACGCATCTGGATCTGCTGACGTCGCCCGGGTGCCGGCTACCCGGGCCCGCGCCTGGACCGGGCGTACCGCCGTAGCGCCGCGCCCGACTCGCGGACATGCCGCCTGATGTGCCGCTCGGCGGCACGGATGTCACCGCGGCGGATGGCCGTGAGGATCGCCTCGTGCTCGTCGAGAGCCACCGGGAGGCGGCCGGGCACCTGCGCGGACAGCCGGTTGCCCAGGCGGACCTGGGCGATGAGGTTATCTGCGATGGCGTGCAACCGCAGGTTGCCCGAGCCTTCCCAGATCAGTTGGTGGAACTGCAGATCCAGCTCACCGTACGTCTGCAGGTCGCCGTCGGCCACGAACGTGCGTTGCCGCTCGAGGAGCTTCTCCAGCTCGTCGGCGATGATGACGTGGTCGGGTGCCGCAGCCGCCCTGCGGGCGGCCATGCCGTCCACGGCCTCACGGAGCTCGTAGATCTCCAGCAGGTCCTTTGTGCGTACCTCGGGTACGAAGTACCCGCGGTGCGGGACGGACACGACGAACCCCTCACGCTCCAGGGTCGCGAGGGCGGCCTTGATCGGGGTGGGGCTCAGTCGTAGGTGCTCGGCGAGCGGGCGTACGGTGATCCGCGAACCCGGTGTGAGGGTGCCGTCGATCACCGCCGCCCTTACATAGTCGTACGCCGCGCGCAGCGATGTCTGTCTGGGTCCGGTCGAGCGAGCCAGGGCCGGTTCGGCAGCGGCTCTGCTGTTCGACTCGTCGACAACCATGACAGGTGCGCCTCGTTCTACGGATCTCCTCCGGCGCCCGCAACGACTTTCTGCGCGAGCGGCGGGAACTGTGACACCTCGGTGCCGAGCGCTGCGGACAGTCGGTGGAATCGCGACATGATGGCCTCGGCCTCCGCCCCCATGGCCAACCGGGGACGCCCACGACGGTACGCCCGCTCGCCGTGCCGCAGCGAGACCGGCGTCAGGTCCATGCCGACGAGCTCGCCGCCGGAGAACCGGCAGACGGGCACGATCGTCTCCCAGAAGCGTGCGTCCGCAGGGAAGCTCCTGCGGTCGTTGTCGGTGCGGGAACGGAAGACAGCGCTCGGTGTCTGCGTGGGGTCCACCCGGAACTGTTCGTAGGAGTCCGCCGGCAGCTTCTGCACGAGCTCGTTCTGGCCGATGAAGTTGCCTAGGCTGTAGAAGATCGGCTTGCCGTCGTAGAGCTCCATGCCACGCAGCAGGTGTGGTCCGTGCCCGACGACGACGTCCGCGCCGGCGTCGATCATCCGGCGGGCGAAGTCCCTGGCGAAGCTCGCCGGCTCCTCCTTGTCGTCGCCCTGTTCGTGGCTGTGCAGGCTGACGATGACGACGTCCGCGCGTGCTCGTGCCTCGCGCACCCACGTGGTGAGGGCGTCGGTGTCGCCCTCGTGCGGCGTGGAAGAAACCGCGGTGTGGTCGGCGGCACGGAAGCTCGCGTCCAGCTGACCGGCAGTGCGGAGATTCGCCTCCTTGAACTGGAAGATCTCCGGATCGGTGGGCGCGAACGCGAAGCCCATGTCGATGAGCTCCTGTTGTTGCCGGTCGAGTCCGAGGTCGGCGGAGATCTTGCGCAGTTGGCTGAGCTGCTCCGGGGTCACGTCGTAGACGGCTTGGTAACGCAGTGGGCTGAGTCCCGGCCTGCCCTGCATCTCCGGACGTTGCTCGCCCGCGACCTGGCTCTTGGCGAACGTCGACGTGCACGAAAGCATGGCCACGCTGCCGTTCGGATGGTCCACGTACGCGGGCATCCGCGCGTCGGCGAGTGTCCGGCCGACCCCCGCGTAGGGCAGGCCACGCCGTTCCAGCTCGTGCATCGTGGCCAACAGACCCTCGATGCTGTAGTCGAGCGCGTGGTTGTTGGCGCAGCCGAACAGGTCGAAGCCCATCGCCACCAGCTCGTCCAGCACCCACGAGGGTGCCGCGAGATGCGTACCGCCGCTCTCCACCGCCGGGTAGCCCTGGAAGTCGTTCGGCAGGACCTCGAGGTTGGTGAACGAGACGTTCGCCTGCTGGAGTAGCGCGACGAGTCGTCTCGTCGGTTCGTCCAGGTCGGCCGGGACCCGGCGGGTGATGATGCTGTCGCCGGTGAGTGCGACGGTGATCGCTTCTGGTGTCGTGGTCATCGAGCCGTCTTTCGTGTTCGCGTGTCGGCCTTTCCTAGGGTTCGTCGTCCGTGGTGACTGGCGCCGCCTCGTCCGCCCGCTGGCCGGGCAGCACGGGGAAGAAGCACGACGCCAGATGCGGTGCGGCGCCGCCGGTCTCCTGCAGTTCGAGCGCGGGTACGTTCTCACTGCAGTAGGCCTCGGCACGGGGGCACCGGGTGTGGAAGGTGCAACCGTTCGGTGGGTTCATGGGCGAAGGCACGTCGCCGCTGAGCACGATGTGGACGCGCTCCCGCTCCCGTTCCGGGTCAGGCACCGGGATCGACGACATGAGCGCGTTGGTGTACGGGTGCCGCGGCTCGGCGTACAGCTGCTTGCCGCTGCTCAGCTCGACGACCTTGCCGAGGTACATCACGGCAACGGTGTCCGAGATGTGCTCGACGAGCGCGAGGTCGTGGGCGATGAAGATGTAGGTGAGGTCGAACTCGTCCTGCAGCTTCTTCAGCAGGCTGATCACCTGTGCCTGGATGGACACGTCGAGGGCGCTGACCGGCTCGTCGCAGATGATGAGCTTCGGGTTGAGTGCGATGGCACGTGCGACGCCGACCCGCTGGCGCTGGCCGCCGGAGAACTCGTGCGGGTACCTGTCGTAGTGCTCAGGGTTCAGCCCGACGATCTCCAGCAGTTCCTGTACCTTGCGCCTCCTGTCGCGTTCCGTGCCGTGCACCCGCATCGGTTCGCCGATGATCCGTCCTACGGACATCCGCGGGTTCAGCGAGGCGTACGGGTCCTGGAAGACGATCTGCATGTCGCGCCGGACACGCATCATCTCCTTCGCGTTGTAGCGAAGGATGTCCTCGCCCTCGAAGAGCACCTCGCCGTCCGTTGGCTGCAGCAACCGCAGCAGGCAGCGCGCCAACGTGCTCTTGCCGCAACCCGACTCGCCGACCAGCCCGAGCGTCTCGCCGCGGCGGACGGTCAGGTCGACGCCGTCGACGGCCTTCACCTGGCCGACCGTCCTGCGCAGCACGCCGGCCTTGACGGGGAAGTGCATCTTCAGGCCGTTGACCTGGAGCAGGTCGGAGCCGACCCCCGGGGCGGTCATAGCGCGTGTCCTTCCGCGTCCTGCTGTTCGGTGCTTTCCCGTCTGCTCCGCGCGGTCTCGTCCGCGGACAGGATGCAGGCCGCCGAGTGGCCGAGCCGCTTCTCCTCGAGCGGCGGGTCGATCTCGTGGCACTGGTCGCGCACAGCGGGGCAGCGCGGGCTGAAGCTGCAGCCGGTGGGCAGGTTGATCAGGCTGGGCGGCTGGCCCTTGATCGGGTGCAGGGGCGCCTTGCCCGCCCCCAGCCGCGGCAGCGACTTGAGCAGCGACCAGGTGTACGGCATCAGTGGGTCGTAGAAGACCGGGTCGGTGGGGCCGTACTCGACGGCGCGGCCGGCGTACATCACCATCACCTTGTCCGCGAGCTTCGCGACCACACCCAGGTCGTGCGTGATCATGATGATCGCGGTGCCGTGGCGTTCCTGTAGGTCCGCCATCAACGTGAGGATCTGGGCCTGGATGGTGACGTCCAGCGCGGTCGTCGGTTCGTCCGCGATGAGCACCTTGGGGTTGCAGCCGAGCGCCATGGCGATCATCGCCCGCTGCCGCATGCCGCCGGAGAATTGGTGCGGGTAGTCGCGCGCCCGCGTCTCCGGGCTCGGGATGCCGACGTCGCGCAGCACCTGCACGGCCTGCTGCCGCGCCTCGGTCTTCGTGACGTCCTGGTGCACCCGGATGGCTTCGGCGATCTGGCCGCCGACGGTGAACACCGGGTTCAGGCTGGTCATCGGGTCCTGGAAGATCGCGGCTATGTCGTTGCCCCTGACCCGTTGCATCCGCTGCTCGGACGCTTTCAGCAGGTTCTCGCCCTCGAAGTGGATCTCGCCTTCCGGGTGGTAACAGGGCGGCGACGGGTTGAGCCGCATCACGGAGAGCGCGGTGACGCTCTTGCCGCTGCCCGACTCGCCCACGATGCCGAGGGTCTGGCCGGGTTCCAGGGAGAAGCTGACGCCGTCGACGGCGCGTACGACGCCTTCGGGAGTGTCGAAGTAGGTCTTCAGGTTGTCGACCTCGAGCATCGCCATGTTCGTCACCGCCTGCCCGAGTGTGGGTCCATGATGTCGCGCAGCATGTCGCCGAAGATGTTCAGCGAGAGCACGGTGAGGACGATCGCGAACCCGGGGAAGATCGAGTACCAGGGTGCGATGGTGAGGTAGCTCCTCGACTCACCGAGGATGTTGCCCCACGTCGGCGTCGGTGGTTTGATGCCGAGGCCGAGGAAGCTCAGGGCGGCCTCGGCGAGCACCGCCTCGGCGAAGATGAACGTCGCCTGCACGATGATCGGCGTCAGCGCGTTCGGCAGGATGTGCCGTACGAGGATGTCCACTTTGTTGGTCCCCGTCGCCACGGCCGCCTCGACGAACTGCAGCTCGCGCAGCTGCAGTGTCGAGGACCTGACCACCCTCGTCATGATCGGCCAAGTGGTGGCCGCGAGCGCGATGATCACGTTCGTCAGGCTGCCGCCGAGCGCGGCGACCAGGGCGAGCGCCAGGATGATGGACGGAAAGGCCATCAACCCGTCGACGACGCGCATCAGCACGTCGTCGACCCGACGGAAGTAGCCGGCGAGCAACCCGGCGACGGCGCCGAAGACGGTGGCAAGCGCGGCCACGGACAGGCCGACGATCAGCGAGACGCGACCGCCGAAGACGACGCGACTGAAGATGTCCCTGCCGAAGTTGTCCGTGCCGAACCAGTACTCGCCCGACGGCCCGCTGAGCCGGTCCGCGGGCGCCATCGCGGTGGGGTCGTGCGGCACCCACAGCGACGCGGACGCGGCCGCGACCACGAGCAGGCACAGCACGACGGCGGCCGACAGACCGATCAGCCGGTTGCGGCGGAACGTAGCGATCCCACTCAACATGCGGCCGCCCTCAGTCGTACCTGATGCGGGGGTCGAGGACCCCGTAGACGACGTCGACGAGCAGGTTGACTCCGACGTAGATCAGCGCGATGAAGAGGATCACGCCCTGGATGACGGGGAAGTCGCGCCTGGCGATGGAGTCGACGAGGAGGTTGCCGAGCCCGGGGATGACGAAGATCTGCTCGGTGACGACAGCGCCGCCGAGCAGCTTCGCCAGGCTGACCCCGATGACGGTCACCGTGGGGATCATCGCGTTCGGGAACGCGTGCTTGGTGAGGACCGGCCGCTCGCCTAGTCCTTTCGCGCGCGCCGTCCTGATGTAGTCCTGGTGGATGACCTCGAGCATTCCGTCCCTGAGCATCCGCGCGATGAGCGCCGCCTGTTGTACGGCCAGGACGAGCGCAGGCAGCAGCAGGTGGATGAACCACTGCCACACGCCCTCTTCCAGTGGCACATACCCGGAGACGGGGAGCACCTTGAACTGGACGGCGAGCACGAGGATCAACACGAGCGCGAGCCAGAAGTTCGGGATCGAGACGCCGAGGATCGACACCGACATGAACGCCGAGTCGAGCAGCGTGTTCCGTTTCCAGACCGCCAGGAGCGCCGTCGGGATGGCGATCACGATGCCGAAGATGAACGACAGCACCGTCAGGCTGATCGTGGGCGGCACGTGCAGGGCGATGATCTCGGTGACCGGCTGGTGCGCGTAGATCGACTCGCCGAGGTTCCCGGTCAGCGCCTGGCCGGCCCAGGTGAAGAACTGCACGAACAGCGGTGCGTCCAGGCCGAGCTCGCGGCGCAGCGCCGCCACCTGTTCCGGCCCGGCGGACGGACCGAGGATGATCGCCGCCGGGTCGCCCGGGGTGAGGTGGATCAGGAAGAAGATGACCACACCCACCACGATGAGCACGGGGATCATCGCGAAGAGCCGACGGATGATGTACGCCGTCACGGCCGCTCCTACGCCGCACCCGGCGCGCTACGCCGCCCAGCCATGCGTCAGCGACCTTCCTTGAAGGCCACCGTGACCGCCTTGAGGAGGTCCGGCTGCGCGTAGAGCTCGACTGCCGTCATGGCGAGCTCGAGTGCTCCGTCGATCACCGCCTTGTCGCCCTCGGGCGACGCAGCCGCAGCCGCAGACTCGCGGCTGTGCATGGTGAGCTCGGGCCGCAGCTCGATGTGCGGGTGGATCGAGGGTACGACGTGGCTGACGTTGCCCATGTCGGTCGAACCCGAATGCGTGTTGTCCTCGTACTCGCACTGCCGCCCGAGTGCTGCCAGGTTCGCTTCGGAGAGAGCGACCAGTGTGTCGTTGCTGCGCATCTCCTGGTAGGCGGGCAGCGGGTACTTGATGTCGACGGTCGTGCCGGTGGCGAGGGCCGCACCCTTCGCGCAGTTCTCCACTGCAGGCAACAGCCGCTCGTTCAGGTAGTCGCTCTGCGGCGAGCGCGCGTACGCGCGGATGGCCGCGTGCTCCGGGATGATGTTCACCGCCTGACCGCCGTCGGCGACGATGGCGTGGATCCGCGAGTCGTCCCTGACCTGCTGACGCAGCAGACCGATGGCCACCATGGTCAGGTTTACGGCATCGAGCGCGTTGACACCCAGGTGGGGTGAACCCGCTGCATGTGCGGCTTTCCCGGTGAACTCGATCTCGAGCAGCATCCTCGCCAGGCCGGTGCGACGCGCGTTGTTGTTGCCGCCGGGGTGGATCATCATCGCGGCGTCCACCCCCTCCAGGCATCCTGCCTCGATGAGGAACACCTTGCCGCCGCCGCCCTCTTCGCCCGGGCTGCCGACGACGAGGAGGTTGCCGGGCACGTCGGGGTTGGCCTCGAGCCAGCGCTTCACGATGATCGCGGCGCCGAGCCCCGACGAGGCGATGATGTTGTGCCCGCAGCCGTGCCCGATGCCCTCCAATGCGTCGTACTCGCAGAAGATCGCGATGGTCGGTGCGCCTTCGGTGTGTTCGGCGTTGGTGTACTTGCCGAGGAACGCGGTCGGCAGGTCGCCGGCACCGTTCTCCACCGCGAAGCCGTGCTCCTGCAGCTTCTCCGTCAGCAGCTGGCTGGCGAAGTTCTCCTGGAACCGGACCTCGGGGTGCTCGTGTATCCGATGGCTCACGTCGACCAGTTCGGTCTCGATCTCCGTGGCATGGCCACGCAACAGCTCGAGATACGTCTTCGCCTCGTCGACGCTGAAGGTGGTTGCCGGTGCCGCGCTTTCTGACGCCATCTAGGCCTCTCCTCTCAGAGCCCGGTGTTCCACAGCCGGACGTCGATCCAGGCCTCGTAGTTCTTGAGCTTCGAACTGCGCCCGTGCAGGGTCGCGCTGTTCACGAGCTTGACGAGCGGCACCTCGGAGTAGGTGATCTCGTTCATCTCGACGAGGAGGTCTTGCTTCTCGGAGTCCGACGAGGCACGACTCCACTTGTCCAGCGTGCTCTTCATCTTCGGGCTCTCGTACCAACCCGGCCAGTCCGGCAGCATCCAGATGACGCCGGTCGGGTCGAACGACGGCGAGAACGAGGTGATGAACATCTCCCAGGCGTCCTTCTCCTCGCGCTTGGTCAAGAGCGTCGGCCACTCCAGTACCTGCATGTCGATGTTGAAGCCGGCCTCCTTCAGCTGCTTCACGACGACCTGGGCGGCGTTGTAGTGGTCCGGGTAGAGGTTCGTGACGAGGAGGCGTAGCTTCTCGTTCTTGTAGCCGGCCTCGGAGAGGAGCTGCTTGGCCTTCGCCGTGTCGTGGGCGTCGTAGTTGTCGGTGCCCTCGGTGGTGTACAGGTCCTCCTGCTCGGGGAAGAAGATCGAGCCGTCCATCTTCCAGAACTTCTCGCTGCCGTAGGCGGCCTTGCCGACGTCCTTCTTGTTCACCGCGAAGTTCGCGGCCTGCCGCATCTTGACGTTGTCGAACGGTGGCCGTGCCTTGTTGAAGATCACTGCCAGCCATGCGTTGGAGTCGATGATGACGGGCTCGACGTTCTCGGTCGACTGCATCGACTTGTAGACGTCGAGGCTGATCTCCATGGAGTACTGGGACTGGTCGGTCTGCAGCTGGTTGAGGCGCACCTGTGCGTCCTTGACCACGCTGGCCTTGATCTCGTCGAGGTAGGCGGTCTTCTTGCCGGTGAGTCCGCCCCAGTCTTCCTTCCTTGCGCTGTATCCCTCGTAGCGCTTCAGGGTGATCCGTTGGCCGCGGGACCAACTGACGAACTTGTACGGGCCGGTGCCGATCAGGTGCTTGTCTCCCAGCGGCTCCGTGCCCGCATCCTCGGCGGCCTTGGCGGGTATGACGATGAGCGACTGCTTGACGTCGGCGAGGTTCGGGATGAGCGGGGCGAACGGCTTCTTGAGCACGATCTCGAGCGTGGTTTCGCCGGCCGGCTTGATCTCGTCGATGTACTCCAGCGTCAGGATGCCGCCGCCGGAGATCTTTCCCCAGCGTTTGATGGATGCCGCGGCGTCCTCTGCGGTGAGCGGCGCCCCGTCATGGAACTTGATGCCCTTGCGCAGGTTGATGGTGTAGGTGAGCTCGTCGTCGCTGACCTCGTAGCCCTCGGCGAGCATCGGCCTGAGCTTGTAGTCCTTGTCGAAGGCGAAGAGCTGCTCGAAGATGTGCCAGGCGATAGCTCGGGTGATCGTGGCCGTCGAGCTGGTCCAGTCGACCGTCGGTACGTCGGTATTGATGGCGAGGTCGATGACGCCGCCTTTGCCTGGTGCGCCGCCGCCATCGTCCTGGCTGGTCGACTGTCCACCGCACGCCGTCAGCGTGCCGGTGCCGAACGCGAGGGCGACCGCGCCGGCCGTGCCTTGCAGGAAGAACCGGCGAGATGGATGGTGACCGGGTTGCGGCTGGTCCGGAAGAGGGTAGGGGAGGCTGTCGCGACGCATGTAGGGGGTCCTTCCCTCACGGCTGCTGCCCGAACGATCGAATGTTCAGGATCCGGCATTGTTGCGGCCGTGAATTCTCGTTGCGCCTACTTGGGGGGTTCAGTTCTGGTAGCTGGCTATCGAAGGATCAGCGCTGCAGGAGGGCGGGAGAGCGGGAATCGAGCATGCGGAATCCCTTCAGGAGCGCGAACCAGCTCCGTCGGCGATACGCAAGTGCGGTGAGGGGACCGACTTCGGTTCCCTCTGGACCGAGCAATTCGTCAAGGATTGGATCTAATAGCTGCCGTGTCAAGGGTCGACCCGAGACTCCGTCGATGGGTAGACGAGTGCCCCGACCGAGGCGTCGAAGGTCAGTGTTTACAAGCAGGTTTCGGCGATCGGGCGACGCTCGGCGCGCCGGCACAGTGATCGCGCAACGGGTTACGCGATCACCTGCGTAAAGGGCGTAGCGCACGTTGTCGCCACACCGGTAATCGTCACGCGATGCCTCGCCGCACTGCCGCGAAGGGGAGACGTGTGTGCGACGTCAGGTGGAAACGCCGGTGCCGGAAGAGCCGGTATTTCCCGTCACCGTCGGTGATTGATGCTCCGAGTACCAACCAGTAACGCACGATGGGCCGGTTGCCCGAAGTCATCCGCACTTGCGTGCTTCCACTCACGGCACGGGGCTTGGGGTGGTGCTGTCCCAAGTGGCGACCTCGCCGCCGACGCCGGACCTGCCGCTCGGTACGCCGAGGGTCAGTACGTTCAGGTTCTTGCGGATCCCCTCGCCCAGTGCGGCCAGCATGCCGTCGGTGATCGCGGCGATGAACCTGGCGGCCGCGTCGGGGATGACGGAGTCGTCGAACGCCCGGTCGCGCACGGCCAGCGTCACGTTGGCGACGTGCTCGACGGCCGGGGTGCCGCCGAGCCCCCAGTGGGCGCGGGGCACACCGAACAGCTCGACGACGACGAGCGGACGTGCCCAGCCGCCTGCCACGCCGGCGACGGCCTCGGTCAGGTGGTGGATGATCGCGCGGGACGAGTCGTCGTCGAGCAGGTCCTCGCACAGGTGGACGGTGACGTGCGGCATGGCGACCCCTACTAGTGTGGATGACCAAGGTGATTTGCACGTAAAGCAAAATAGTTTTGATAGTAAACGTATATCTGGAGTGGTGCGGTGTCAACAGACGGCAAGCGGGACAAGGGAGCAGGGCTGAGCGTCGACGACGCAATCCGCGGGCTGCTGCTGCTGATGCCGCGGGTCATCGGGCGGCTGAAGCGAACCCCCGTTCCCGACGAGCTGCAGTCGCTCGCGCTGGCGCCGCGGCACCTCTCCCTGCTGTCGTACCTGTTGTTCGACGGCCCGATGACGGTCAACGAGCTGGCGGCCAGGCTGGAGGTTGCGCCCACGACGGTGAGCCTGATGGTCGGCGACCTCAGCCGTAAGGGCGTCGTCGAGCGCCGCGAGGACGACGCCGACCGGCGGCGCAAGATCGTGAGCATCGCCGACGACCGGCTGCCGGCCATCGAGGGCTGGCTGGCGCGCGGCGCCGATGCCTGGCGCGCCGCGCTCGCGCCGCTGACGGCTGCGCAGCGGCGGATGTTCGTCGACACGCTGCTTGCCTACGAGCGCGGGATGGCGGCCGACGACCCGGTCGGGTAGCTGTGCGGTACCTGCCGGCTACGCGTCGACCCACCGGCAGGTTTCGCTGTCCGCGTAGCGCCGGCCCGCTACGGCCGCCGGCACCGCCCGCCGCGGCTGTCCGGCATAGCCGGCAGCGGTCGAGGCGCCGCCCGGACGGGGATCCGTGCAGGTCAGGAAGGCTTCTTCGCGGTAGCGGCCAGGTCGTGCCGTCGCCGCGGGGGAGCGTCGCGGCCCGGCGCTCGCGGCCGGTGCGCAGGGATCAATTCGGCGGCTTTTGTCGTTGCCTCCCCGTACGCTGAAGCTTCGCCACCTTGTCCGCCACGTGCCGAGTATGGGAGCCGAGTGACCGAACAGACCGACCTGCGCGTACCCGAACCGGCTCCCAGCGAAGGCGCGCAGTCAACCAAGCTGAGCGCGCGTGATCGCACAGTCATCGGCGTGCTGCTCGTCTCCACCTTCGTCGTGGTGCTCAACGAGACCATCATGAGCGTCGCGTTGCCGGTCATCATGAAGGACCTCAACGTGACCGCCAGCGTGGGGCAGTGGCTCACTGCGGGGTTCCTGCTGACCATGGCGGTCATCATCCCCATCACCGGGTTCCTCATCCGGAAGGTGCCGACCCGGACGCTCTACCTCGCGGCCATGACCCTGTTCTCCATCGGCACGCTGGTCGCGGCGATCTCGCCGAGCTTCGCGGTGCTGCTCGGCGGACGGATCCTGCAAGCCAGCGGCACGGCGGTCATGATGCCGTTGCTGATGACCACCGTCATTACGCTGGTGCCGCCGGCGCGCCGCGGTGCGCTCATGGGCAACATCTCCATCGTCATCGCCGTCGCCCCGGCCATCGGCCCGACCATCTCCGGCATAGTGCTCGCCGCGCTGAGCTGGCGGTGGGTGTTCTGGCTGGTGCTGCCCATCGCCCTGCTCACCACGGTGCTCGGCGTCAGCCGGATGGTCGACGTCGGCGAACGGACCAGGGAGCCGATCGACGTGCTTTCTGTCATCCTGTCCGTCTTCGGCTTCGGTGGGCTGGTGTACGGGCTGAGCAGCATCGGGCACGCGGCGGACGCGAAGTCGAGCATCCCGCTGTGGGTGCCGTTCGTGGTCGGCGGGCTCGGGCTGGTCGCGTTCGTCGCGCGCCAGCTCGCGCTGCAGCGCCACGACCGGGCACTGCTCGACCTGCGTACCTTCCGCTCGCGCACGTTCACCACGGCGTCCGGGTTGATGTGCCTGATGATGATGACCCTGCTCGGCGTCATCGTCCTGCTGCCGATCTACATGCAGGACGTGCTGTCGCTGGAGCCGTTGGTCACCGGCCTGGTGCTGCTGCCGGGCGGGCTGCTGATGGGGTTGCTCGGCCCGGTGGTGGGGCGGTTGTACGACCGGTTCGGTGCACGGCCGCTGCTCGTCCCCGGCGCGACCGCTACCAGTGCGGCCCTCTGGTCGGCGACGCTGCTCTCCGCGGACAGCTCGTTCTGGTTCGTGCTGCTGTTCTACCTGCTGCTCTGTGCCGGGCTCGCCCTGCTGTTCACGCCGCTGTTCACGGCCGGCCTCGGCGCGGTCGAGCCGCGGTTCTACTCGTACGGCAGCGCCATCTTCGCCACCACCCAGCAGCTCGCGGGTGCGGCGGGTGTCGCGTTGCTCGTGACGGTGATGAGCGTGCGGGCGGCCAGCCTCGGCGCCGACGGCGTGTCCAAGGTGGCGCAGACCGCGGGTGGTGTGCACGCGGCCTTCCTGGTCGCCGCAGTGCTCTCGCTGCTCGCCATCGGCGCGGCGTTCTTCATCCGGCCGCCGGCCAGGGGGTAGCGGTCCGTGACGGTGCGCTGATCTCATTGCGGGCGTTCGGGGCGAACTGGCACTGAGGGATCGCGTCCGGGGGATCACAGCGGACCGACGAGCGGCTGGCGGGCGTGTTCACCGGCGTCGACATGGGCGGCGTCGTGATGCGCATGCCGGCCTGTCGATCAGGCCGAGCGACTTCGCCGCCGTCGTGGACCACCTGGTCGCGGTGTTACGCGAGGCGGACGTGCCGCCGGATGTCGTGGACCGCGTGATCCAGGCGCTGGCGGGCACCGAACAGGACATCGTGACCGTCGCCGAGGGCTGGCGGCATGGCGCCCGTGCCCTGCAGGACAGCTGGGCGTTGGTGGCGAAATCCGGCGACGCGAGACAAGCTCGTGCGTGCGCTCGGGCAGGTCGTCAGCAACGTCGACCGGCTCGGCGAGGTGTCTCCGCTGATCGAGCAGCTCGGCCGCGACCACCGGCGGTTCGACGTCGTCGCCGAGCACTATCCCGCGGTCGGTGCGTCGCTGCTGGCCACGCTGGAGCACTTCCTCGGCCGGCGTGGACGGAGGAGCTGGCCACCGAGTGGGCGGAGGCGTACGGCCTGATCGCCAAGGTCATGCCGACGGCCGCCGAGCGCGCGGAGGAGAGCGAGCCGCCGTGGTGGCGGGCCGAGGTGGTCTCGGTGGAGCGCCGGACCCTGGACGTCAGCGTGCTGCAGCTGCGCCCCGAGCAGCGGTTCGACTACCAGCCCGGCCAGTCGTTCGCGATGGAGATCCCCAACAGGTTGTGGCGCTACTACAGCCCGGCCAACGCCCCGCGCGACGACGGCACGGTCGAGCTGCACGTCCAGCTGATCCCTGGTGGCCAGGTCAGCACGTCGATCGCCCGGTGGCTCAACCCCGGCGACCAGGTGCGGATGGGGGCGCCGATCGGTGCCCGGCTCACCCCTGCCGACCTGGACGCCGGTTCTGAGGTGCTGATGGTGGCCGGCGGCACCGGACTGGCACCCCTGCGCGCAGTGGTCGAGCAACTGGACCAGAGCTGGGCGGCCACCGGAGCCCTGCCGCGCGTGCAGCTGTTCCACGGTGCCAGGCTGCCGTGGAACCTGTACGAGCACCGGCTGTTGAGCCAGCTGGCGGCCCGGCCCTGGTTCGACTACACCCCGGTCGTCTCCGACGATGCGTCGTATCCGGGCAGCCGCGGTCTGGTGGGTTCGGTTGCCGCCACCCGCGCGGCCTCGCCGGAGCGCACCGTGCTGGTGTGCGGGTCCACGGGCTCGCTGCGACCCAAGCCGAATGCGACTCGCTGCGCGACACGGTCGCTCGGCTCAGGGCGGACAACGAGCGCCTCTACCAGAGCAGCGACACCACGGACGACGACATCCGCATGCAGGTCAGCCTCCGCGCGGTCGCGCTACTCAGCCGGGCGCAGCAGTCCGCCGACAACGCCGTCGCAGAAGCGGAGGCGTACGCGCGCGACCTGGTGACCACCGCGCGGGAGCAGTACAGGGAGATCCTGCACCGGGCCCACGAGACGGCCGTCCAGTCCACGCGCGACCTCCCGCACGCCGAACCCGGCGGCTACACCGAGCCGACCCCCGAGGTCGAGTACGTCAGGACGTACGCCCGGGTCGCCCAGGTCCAGCTCCGATCCGTCCTGGACGCCCGCACCGCGGAAGTCGACAAGCTCGACCGCATCCCACGGCCCGACCCGCCCGCGCAGCCGATGCCGCAGGCCCAGGCGATGGTCCCGTGGCAGCAGCCCGCCGTGCCGGCACCCTGGCAGCCCGGCGTTCCGACACCGACCTCGGGTCAGTAGCTGGTGTGCCAGCCGAGTGCGGTGGCCGTTTCGAGGACGATGCGGCGACCGGCCTGCCGGTCGAACGACCGCGCCCGCGCGCCGGACGGTCCGAGGGTGAGCCGCAGCGATTTCCTGCGTCCCCGCTTGGCGCTCCATGAAACCCCGAACCCGAGCGGTTCCCGACGGCCTGCTCGGCCGACCTCGTCGGTGACCGAGACAGTGCCGGCCAGCTCGTCGACGTGCACGTGGTGGACGACCTTGGCCCGGCCGGTGCCGGGCGCGGCCGCTGATGCGCCGTCCGGCGCGTAGACGGTGAGGTCGAACCCCGAGGCGGTCGGGTTGATCCGGTGCGGGGTGCCGGCGGCGGCGAGCTGCACGCGGCGTACGAGGGTCTCCCTGGCGACTGGCTGATGAATCGGCAACGTCGTTGCACCTCCGCGGACTTGACGCGTGTCCGCCGGCAGACGTTCCACGGTCGCTGTGGAACCAACCGGCGGGCGTCGGCATCAGACCTGGTGCACGGCAGATCACTGCTTACGAAGGCCCTTCACCAGGCACCAGCCGGTGAGGGGCCTTCGCCATGCAGGCGGCGTACAGTGGCGAGCATGCCGATCCCGAAGGTGGTCGCGCAGCTGAACCGGGTCGCGTTCAACCGGCTCAACCGGCACGTCCTGCTGTGGGTACCGGGGTTCGGCGTGATCGTGCACCGGGGCAGGAGGAGCGGCCGCACCTTCCGTACCCCGGTGTGGGTGTTCCGGACCGCGGACGGCTACCTGTTCGCCCTCGTCTACGGCCAGGACACCGACTGGGTGAAGAACGTGCTGGCCGCAGGGCAGTGCAAGCTGCAGGAGCGTGGTCGTACCGTCCGGCTCGCCGAGCCGCGGCTCTACCGGGACGAGGAACGCCGCGGCGTCCGGCCGGTCGAGCGTCAGCTGCTCCGGTTGATCGACGTCGACCGGTTCCTCACCATGACCGTGCGCTAGGTCCGCTACCGTGCCTGCATGGCCGACGTCCGGTGTGTTGGTGCCCTCATCCGCAACGCGCGCAACCAGGTGTTCGTCCACCACCGAACAGCGACGCGACGGCTGTTGCCGGACACCTGGGACATCGTCGGCGGGCACGTCGAGGCTGGCGAGTCGCCGCGGGAGGCGCTGGCCAGGGAGGTGGAGGAGGAGACCGGCTGGCGGCTGCGGCGGGTCGAGGCGGTGGTCGCCGACTGGGAGTGGCAGCTCGACGGCGACGTCAGCAGGCGTGAGGTCGACTACCTGGTCGAGGTGACCGGTGACCTGGCCGCACCGCGGTTGGAACAGGGCAAGCACGACGCGAGCGCGTGGGTGGGTGCCGACGACCTCGAGCTGCTGATGGTCGGCAGGACCGACGGCGACCGCCGGCTGCGCGACATCGTCGCGAAGGCCGTACGGCTGCGGCTCACCGACCGGCTGCGGCTGGACCCGATCGGGCCGGAGCACGCCGGCGACCTTTACCGCCTGCACGAGCACCCTGAGGTCGCCGAGTGGTACGGGCACCCGTGGACGGCCGCGGAGGCCGAGGAGCGGGCGGCGACCTTCGGTCGCGAGTGGGCGCGCGACGGCGTGCAGAAGTGGATCGCGTACGACTGCGGCACCGGCGACCTGGTCGGCCGCGGCGGGCTGTCGTACGTCGAGCTCGACGGTCGCCGCCAGCTGGAGGTCGGCTGGGTGGTGCAGCCGCGGCTGTGGGGACAGGGCTACGCGCAGGAGATCGGCCGGGCCGGCCTACGGTTCGCGTTCGACGACCTCAGGGCGGACGAGGTCATCGCGTTCACCGAACGGCACAACCACCGGTCGCAGGCGGTGATGGACCGCCTCGGCATGCGCTACGCCGGCGAGCTCCGCCGGCGCGGCCTGGTCGAAGGGCGCGAAGGCGAGCACGACGACGCGCCGTTCGTCCGTTACGTCATCGACCGCGCGACCTGGGCGGCCGCTGCCGATCTCAGCGGCTGAGCTTGCGGTACCTGCGTACCGACAGCGGGACGAACACCGCGAGCAGGGCGGCCGGCCAGCCGACGGCGAGTAGCAGCGAGTGCTCGGCCACCCAGGAGTCGGTCGCGAAGCCTGGGTTGCCGAAGAGGTCGCGCGCCGCGGCGACCGTCGCCGTCAGTGGGTCCACTCCGCGATCGCGCCGAGCCAGGGCGGCATCTGCTCCGGTGCCACGAACACGTTCGACAGCACGGTGAGCGGGAACGCGGCCGGGTAGACCGCGAGCGACGCGGCGTCCGGAGTGTGGACGACCAGGCCGAGGTAGATGCCGACCCAGGTGAACGCGAGCCGCAGCAACAGGATGAGCCCGATCGCCGCGGCGGCCGAGAGCAGCCCGTCGTGCCAGCGCCAGCCGATGAGGAGCCCGCAGCCGATGATCAGCGCGACGTCGGCCATGCCCCTGAGCATGTCGGCGATGCTGCGGCCGGTGACCACGGCCGACCGTGCCGTCGGCATCGAGCGGAACCTGTCGACGACGCCGCGCTGGACGTCGGTGGCGACGCCCGTAGCGGTGCCTGCGATGCCGTACAGCATGGTCTGCGCGAAGATCCCCGGTAGCAGGAACTCGCGGTACGTGGCCGGGTCGCCGGACATCGCGTCGTCGAAGACGTAGCCGAACACCAGCGCCATCATCACCGGTACGAGCAGCGCGAGGACGACCTCCTCGGGTTCGTACACCAGGCGCAGCGGGTTGCGGTGTGCCATGGCCAGGCTGTCCGAGACCGCCCAGCGGGCCCGTCCGGCGACGGTGCGGGGGAACGCGGGTGCTGTGGTCGTCATCGGGCCGCCGCCCCCTGCTCGTCGTCGTGGTGTGCGCGCTGGCCGATCAGGGCGAGGAACACCTCGTCCAGGGTCGGGCGGCGCAGCCCGACGTCCTCGATTCCGATGGTGCTGCCGTCCAGCGCCCGCACGAGCCGGACGAGCGTGCCGACCCGGTCGGCCGCGGGTGCGGTGATCCTGCGGACCGCGGGCTGCAGCTCGAGCGGGTCACCGCACACCCGCTCGACGATCGCCGCGGCAATGGGTAGGTCGGCCGCGTCCGCGACGACGAGCTCGACCTGGTCGCCGCCGATCTTCGTCTTCAGCTGGTCCGGTGTGCCTTCGGCGATCACCCGGTCGTGGTCGATGACGGCGATCTGGCCGGCGAGCTGGTCGGCCTCGTCGAGGTACTGGGTGGTGAGCAGGACGGTGGTGCCGCCGGCGACCAGGTCGCGCACCGCCTGCCACACCTCGTTCCTGCTCCGCGGGTCGAGCCCGGTCGTCGGTTCGTCGAGGAAGAGCACCTCGGGCGGGCGGACGAGGCTGGCGGCGAGGTCGAGCCGCCGCCGCATGCCACCGGAGTAGTTCCTCAGCTGCTTGCCCGCCGCGTCCGTCAGCCGGAACTGGTCGAGCAGGTCGGCGGCGCGGCGGCGGGCGGCGCGGCCGCCGAGATGGTGCAGCCGGCCGACCAGGTCGAGGTTCTTCCGGCCGGTCAACGTCTCGTCGACCGCGGTCTGCTGCCCGGTGAAGCCGATCCGGCTGCGTACCTCGTCCGCCCGGCGCGCTACGTCGAACCCCGCCACGCGTGCGCGCCCGCCGTCGAAGCGCAACAGGGTGGCGAGGATGCGCACCGCCGTGGTCTTGCCGGCCCCGTTGGGACCGAGCAGGCCGTAGACCTGCCCGGCGGGGACGGCGAGATCGAGCCCGTCGAGCGCAGTCGTGGAGCCGTAGCTCTTGCGCAGCTGTTCCGCCAGTACGGTGTGTGTCAACTGCGGGGATCGGTGATGACGGCGGACCGCGACGGCGGCGATACGTACCCGACGAAGGCGTTGGAGCTGCTCTGGGGGGACGGCGGCCGGCGCACCCGCGGGCCGAAGCCGACGCTCGGCGTGGACGAGATCGTACGGGTGGCGATCGAGGTGGCCGACGCCGAGGGCCTGGCCGCGGTGACCATGCGGCGGGTGGCCACCGAGCTCGGCTTCACCACCATGGCGCTGTACCGGCACGTGCCTGGCAAGCACGTGCTCGCCGAGCTGATGATCGACGCGACGATCGCGGGCCGCGCCGAGGACCGCTCGACGGACGGCTGGCGCACGCCGCTGGCGGAGTGGGCGATGGACTACTTCGCCGGGCTGCGGGAGCACCCCTGGCTGCTGCAGGCCGAGCTGGTAGGCGCGTCCTGGGGCCGCACCGGGTCGCGTTCACCGAGCGCGGTCTGCGCGCGCTGGCACGTACCGGCCTGTCGTACGCGGACATGATGGGGCTGTTGCTCACCCTCACCGGCTACGTGCACGGCTCCGCGCAGATCTTCCTCGGTGCCGCGACGGCGGCGCGTGCGGAGGGCATCGACGAGCAGGAGTTCGGCGCCGCCTATGGGCGGGCGCTCGCTGCCGTGGTGACCGAGCAGCGGTTCCCGTTGCTCGCCGAGGTGTTGGCCGCGGGCGTGTTCGAGATCCCGGACGAGGACGGCATGCAGGACTTCAGGTACGGCCTCGACCGCCTCCTGGACGGCTTCGCCGTCCAGATCGAGGATCAGGGGTGACGGGTGAAGCCGCCTCCGCGTACGACCCCCCAGACCCGGCGGAGGTTGGCCGGGTCGGCGAACGGGTCGGCGGTGACGATGACGAGGTCGGCAGGCGCGCCCGTGCGTACGACGCCCGCACGGTCCTCCCGGTCGAGCGCGCTCGCCGCGGTCGAGGTGGCCGAGCGCAGCACGTCGAGCACCGGCATGCCGTACTCGTGCAGCACCTCTAGCTCGTCGACCAGGCACGGATGGGGGAGGTTCGGCGCGCCGGCGTCGGTGCCCGCGATGATCGGGATGCCCGCGTCGAGCGCCATGGCGAAGCTCTCCCTGTGTGTGTCGACGACACTGCGCGCCTTCGCCGCTGCGTAATCGGGGATGCCGTCGCCGGCGGCGAGCGTGCGGTAGGTGGCGAGCGTCGGGCACAGCACCGTGCCCTGCGCGCGCATGGTGTCGACGATGTCCTCGGTGAGACAGACGCCGTGTTCGACGGTGTCCACGCCGGCCCGTACCGCGTTGCGGATGCCTTCGGTGCCGAGGGCGTGCGCGGCCACCTTCCGACCGAAGCGATGCGCCTCCGCGGCGAGCGCCGCGAGCTCCTCGTAGCTGAGCTCGCTCTGGCCGATCTCCTCGCCCTCGGACTGTCCGTACGCACCGCCGGTCGCCGCCGTCTTGATCACCCCGGCGCCGATGCTGACCTGGTTGCGTACGGCGCGGGTGACGGCGTCGACGCCGTCGCTGAAGATCCCCCAGAACGGGTCGTGGCCGCCGGTCATGATGACCGTGCGGCCGGACGCGATGACCGTCGGCCCGGCGCAGATCCCGCGGTCGATTGCCTTCGCGACCGTCACGGCGACGTCCCAGTTGCTGCCCAGGTCGCGCACGGTCGTGATGCCGGCGGCCAGTTGCCGCTGCGCGTGGGTGACCGCACGCACGACGGTGAGCTGCTCGCCTTCCTCGTCGACGACGCGTGCCGGGTCGGGGTCGCCTGACCAGACCAGGTGCACGTGACTGTCGACCAGTCCGGGTAGCACGTAGGCGCCGTCGAGCTCGACCGTGACGTCGTCGTCGGTGACTGATGCGCCCCCGGCGGGGCACACCTCGCCGATGGTGCCGTCGTCGTGCAGCACGACGTCGAGTGCGGAAGGCTCGCCGGCGAGGCCGTCCCAGACCAGGCCGCCGCGGAGTACGAGAGCCATCAGCCGATCCGGTCGGCGTAGACGCGGCCGGCCTTCATCACCAGCTGCAGCCGGTCCTCGGGTGCGGTGAGCACCCTGAGGTCGGTCAACGGGTCGCCGTCGACGACCAGCAGGTCGGCCCAGGCGCCCGGCTTTACCTGACCGATGCGGTCCTCCAGCTGCAGCAGCCGGGCGGCGGTGACGGTCGCAGAACGGACGATGTCCGCGGGCCGCTGCACGTCGGCGCGGATGCGGAACTCGTCCAGCTGGTGTACGTCCATGCCGCCGAGCAGGTCGGTGCCGAACACGACGTTCACCCCGCGCTTGTCCGCGAGCTCGAGGGCGCCGAGCCCGCGTTCGAGCACGTCGCTGACCTTGCGGAAGCTCTCCTCAGGCAGCCCGTACTCGCGGCCCTGCGCGGCGAGCTGGTGGTACGTGACCAACGTCGGCACGTAGAAGGCGTCGTGCTCGAGGAACAGCTCGATGCTGCTCTCGTCCATCAGGTTGCCGTGCTCGATGCAGCGCACCCCGGCCGCGAGCCCGCGGTTGATCGCCCGCGCGGTGTATGCGTGTCCGGTGACGTAGCGGTTGGCCGCCTCCGCCTCCTCCACCGCGGCGCGGATCTCGTCCACGGAGAACTGGGTGGAGTCCACCCGGTCGGTCGGCGACGCGACGCCGCCGGAGAGCATGATCTTTATGTGGTCGGCGCCGGTGCGCAGCTGGTGGCGGGCCGCCCGGCGCACCTCGTCCACGCCGTCCACGACGACGCCCATGTGCGGGCAGCACCGGTGCTGGTCGAACTCGACCTTCCCGCGGTGCCGCAGATCGGCGTGCCCGCCGGTCTGCGAGAGCGCCTTCCCGCCGAACAGCACCCGGGGGCCGGCGATCAGGTCCTCGGCCACCGCGTCGGCGAGCCCGTAGTCGGCGCCGCCGACGTCGCGGACGGTGGTGAAGCCACGCAGCAGCGTCTCGCGCAGCTTCACCGCCGACCTGGCGGTGACGTACGCCGGCGACCACTCCGCCTGCGCGGCCAGGTCGGCGGTAACGGCGATCAGGTGTACGTGCGCGTCGACCAGGCCGGGCATGAGGGTCTTGCCGCGCAGGTCGTACGTGCGTGCCTGCTCGGGTGCGGTGACGTCGCGACCGCCGACCTCGACGATGTCCGAGCCACGTACCAGCACCCGGCGATCCGGCAGCAGCTCGGCGGCCACCGTGTCGAGCACCGATGCGTTGTCGAAGAGTACGAGGTCGTCCGTCGTCATCGCGTGCTTCCTCCCGTTGGCTGGGTGTGCTCGTTGATTGCTTCTTCGACAGCGCGTTGGCGCTGCTCGTCGGGCTTGGTGAGCAGGCTGCCGACCACCAGGGCGAGCACGGAGATCGGCAGCGCGATGAGCACGGAGTTCAGCTCCATCGGCTTGCCGAGCGGGAACTCCCAGATGAGTACGGCCGCGGCGCCGGAGATCATGCTGGCGAGTGCGCCCGCCGTGGTCACCCGCCGCCAGAACAGCATCCCGATCACCGCAGGGGTGATGCCCACGCCGTAGATGGTGTACGAGTGGATCTGCAGCTCGAGGACCGTGGGGAAGAACTGCCCGAGGATGTACGCGCACAGGGCCACGAGCAGCACCGCGAGCCGGTGCAGGCGCAGCCTGGAGTGGTCCGACACCTCGCGCTTCGTAAACCGCAGGTAGAAGTCGTAGAGCAGGTTGCCGCCGACGGACAGCATGAACGACGTCGCGGTGGTCACGATGAACGCCAGCGCGCCGGCGAGGAGCAGGCCGCCGATGACCGCGGGCACGATGCCCTCGGACGCCAGTGACAGCACCGCGGTGTCCGCGTCCTCCAGGTTCGGCAGCACCACCGACGCCGCAGCGGCCAGCAGGGCGACCGGGATGATGATGAGGAAGCTGCCGAGGAAGAACCCGACGGTCGAGCTGCGCGCCGTTCCCGCGTCCCGTGCCGCGGCGAGGCGTTGGTACATGTTCTGGTCGGCGAGGATCAGCAGCAGCAACGGGAGGAAGAAGCCGAGCAGCTGCAGCCCGCTGAGGCCGCCGGTGAGCTGTTGCGACGTCTCCGGCAGCTCGGCCAGGTAGTCCGCAGGGGAACCGATCGCCGCGAGCACGATCGGCACGCTGACGACGAGCGAGAAGACGATCACCATCGCGGAGAGGAAGTCGGTCCACGCGACGCTGAACAGCCCGCCACCGATCGCCAGGAAGGTCACGAGGACCGCGAGCGCGACGGTCGCCTGCCCGGTGGACAGCGGCGTGACCAAGCTGATCACGTACCCACCGCCGATGAGCTGGTACGCGATGATCCCGACGTACGCGAGCAGGATCACCAATGCGCCGACCATCCGGGTGGTCGGGCCGAAGCGCGCCTCGAGCAGCTCGGGCACCGTGTACTTGGCGAGTGCACGTACCTTCGCCGCGGCGAAGAAGAGCACCAGGATGCCGATCGGTGTGCCGGCGAAGAAGATGAGCCCGGCGAACGGCCCGTACGTGTAGGCGAAGTTCGCGCCGCCGATGATCGTGCCTGAGCCCACCCAGGTGGCGAGCAGGGTGCCGATCATGACGATGTTGGGTAGCCGGCGTCCGGCGAACATGAAGTCGTCGCCGGTTGCGACCTTGCTCCCTCGGGTGAAGTAGACGCCGATCGCAACCATGACGGCGAGGTACAGCACGAGAACGATGATGTGGACGGTCTGCATGGCCTGCCTCCGCTGTGCCCGGCCTCCCCGCGCCGCAATGGTTACATCACTAACCCTCGCTGTGCAATAGTCGTTGTATCGATCGGAGGGGTTCGGTGTCGGTCCAACGCTGGATAGCGGACCTGGCGGCCGCGACGACGACCGGTCCTGCGGCCACCCGGGTGGTCGACGTCCTCGCCACCCAGCCGCATCTCGCGTCGTACGCGTCCACCGCGGAGCTCGCTAGCCGGGCGGGCGTCAACGTCGCGACGGTCGTGCGGACGGCGAGGCAGCTGGGGTTCAGCGGTTGGCCGGCGCTGCGGCTCGAGGTACGCAGCCGCTACCTCGCCTCGCTGTCGGCCCGGCAGGTGTACGCGGAGCACGACGCCGCCGTAGCGACGCCCGCGATCGACGCGATCCGCCGCGACATCGAGAACCTGGAGACGCTGGCCGCCACCATCGACGTGGAGGCGCTGCAGGCCGTCGCCGCGACCATCGACGCGGCCAGCAAGACGGTGGTCGTCGGGTCAGGCACGTTCGCCGCACCCGGGCTGCAGCTCGTGCACATCGGCACCACCATGGGGCGCGAGATGCAGCTCGAGCGCCACTTCGGCACCCATCTCGCGAACACCGTGGCACGCATGCGGCCGGAGGACTGTCTGGTCACCTTCAGCCTGTGGTGGCTGCCCAGGCAGGTGCTCGAGGCGACGGAGATCGCCAACGAGCGGGGGGTGAGCACGTGCGTCGTCACCGACAGGCGGATGTCACCGCTGTCCGAGCTGGCCGACCACGTCGTCGTGGTGCCCAGTGAGGGCGTCAGCTCGTTCCCTTCGTTGACCCCGGCGATGGCCGTCGTGCACGGCATCCTCGCCGAGCTGACCAGGCTCGGTGGCGAGGACGCCAGGCAGGGCGTGGAACGCACCGAAGCCGTGTGGGCCCGGATGGGCCTGTTCGACCTCCCCGACTGAGTCGATCCTGGCACTCTTCTTCGCCCTTCTCCTGACAGTCCGTGCTGTCCATTGGCTGAGACGGGCCTGGACCCGATTGAGTCCGACTGTCAGTCTGTCGGACTCAATTGGAAGGAGTGTCCCGCCGTGGCTCTTTTCCCCCAGCTGACCAGCCCGTTCCAGGTCGGCAGCAAGCAGCTCCGCAACCGGGTGACGGTGACGGCGCACAACCTGAACTGGGACCACGACGGTCGGCTCACCAAGGAGTACGTCGACTACCTCGCCCGCAGGGCGGAGGGCGGCGTGGGTCTGCTGATCTGTTTCGGTGCCGCGAGCGTGCACGCGCAGGCCGGCGCCATCCACGGTCGGGTGAGCCTGTGGGACCCGGAGAACGAGCCGCTGCTGACCCAGCTCGCGGCGGCCACGCACAGGCACGGCGCCGTCATCATGTCGCAGGCCAACCACGTCGGCAGGCGCGGCAGCTCGGTGACGACGGAGCAGCCGTTGCTCGCGCCTTCGCAGGTGCCGGAGCCGGCCCGCCGCGAGGTGCCGCACGAGCTGACCGTCGCGGAGATCGACGGGATCGTCGCGTCGTTCGCCGACGCCGCGGTCAGGCTGCACCGCTGTGGCTGGGACGGCGTGGAGATCACGTCGTTCGGCGGCCAGCTGATCGAGCAGTTCTGGAGCCCCGGTGGTCAACCGGCGCGACGACGTGTACGGCAGTGACTTCGCCGGCCGGATGCGGTTCGGCACCGAGGTGGTGCGTGCGGTGCGCGCCGCCGTGCCGTCCGACTTCCTCGTCGGCTTACGGATGACCGGCGACCCGTTGACCGACGACATCGGTCTCGGGCCCGACGACATGCTCGAGATCGCCCGGTACCTGGACGGGCTCGGCGCGATCGACCTGTTCGACATCAGCGGCGGCACCGGCGCCACGCTGGAGACACAGGCGGGGACCGTGCCGCCGGACACCTTCGACCGCGGCTGCTACCTGCCGTTGGCCCGTGCGGTGAAGGACGTCGTGTCGGTGCCCGTGCTGTGTGCCGGCAGGATCCTCGACGCGGAGCAGGCCGAGCAGGCGCTCGCCGCCGGTGACTGCGACCTCGTCGCGATGACCAGGGCGCACATGGCCGACCCGGACATCGTCACGAAGCTCACCGCGGGCGAGCTCGACCGGGTGCGGCCCTGCATAGCCATCAACGACGGTTGCATCGGGCGCAGCTACCAGCGCCTCACCGTCAAGTGCGCGGTGAACCCGGTGCTCGGTCACGACGAGCTGGACCGGCCGGAGCGTGCGACCACGCCGCGGCGGGTCGTCGTGGTCGGCGGTGGCCCGGCCGGCATGGAGGCCGCGCGGGTGGCGGCGTCCCGCGGCCACCAGGTCTCGCTGCTCGAAGCCGGTACCGGCCCTCGGCGGGCAGATCACCACCGCGCGCAAGTCACCGCACCGGCCGCATCTCGGCAGGCACGTGGACTGGTTGGCCAGTGAGCTCGACCACCTCGGCGTACGGGTGTCGCTCGGCACCCCCGCCGATGCCGCGACCCTGCGGGCGGCCGAGGCGGACGTCGTGATCATGGCGACGGGCGCGGAGGCGACGGCACCGCGCGACCCGGCCGGCGGTCAGCGATGCGTCACCGACGTCGCGGTGTTCGACGGAGCCGTCGACGTACCCGAGGGCGAGTCGGTGGTCGTCTACGACCGCGACGCCGGCATCCGCGGCGGCCTGGTCGCGGTCGAGCTGGCGGAACGCGGCGCGCGCGTCCGCCTGGTGACGCCACTGCAGGCACCGTGCCAGGACGTCAACCCCACCCAGCTGCCGTTCCTGCGGCGCACGCTGACGGCGTTGGGCGTCGAGGCGGTCAACGACACCGAGCTGCTGCCCGACTCCGGCGACGGCTTGCGGTTCCGCAACGTCTGGTCCAAGCGCGAGGTGACGGTCGACGGGTCGCTCGTCGTGTTCGCAGGCATCGCCGCGTCACGAACCGGCCTGTTGCGCGAGCTCGACGGGGCGGACACCGAGTTCGAAGTACGCGCGGTCGGCGACTGCGTCGCGCCACGTACGTTGCGCGACGCCGTGCGCGAGGGGGCGCTGGCAGGTGCCGCCGTTTAGAGGAACGGCAGTCGATAGAAGTCCCCATGTCCAACCTGATCCCGGCCGACGAGCTGCCGATCAGTCGATTCCACAAGAAGGTCGCGTTCGTCACCGGTGGCTGTCCGTTCTGTGACGGCTACCTGCTCGGCATCATCGCCGTGGCACTGCCGACCCTGTCCACCGGCCTCGAGCTCAGCTCGCTGTGGGAAGGCCTGATCGCCAGCTCCGCGCTCATCGGGCTCTTCGCCGGCGGACTCATCCTCGGGCCGATGACCGACCGGTTCGGTCGCCAGGGCATGTACGTGATGAACCTGGTCGTGTTCGTTGTCGGCTCACTGCTGCAGTTCGTCGTGACCGAGGGATGGCAGCTGTTCCTCATCCGACTGGTGATCGGCCTCGCCATCGGCGCCGACTACCCGATCGCCACGGCCATCGCCACCGAGTACATCCCTCGCCGGATGCGTGGGCCGGTGCTCTCCGGGCTGGTGTTCGCCTGGTGGGTCGGCTACGCGCTCAGCTTCGTCATCGGCTACTCGATGTCGGCGCTCGGCGACGACGCCTGGCGGTGGATGCTGGCGACGGGTGCCCGCGTTGGTCTTCCTGTTGTTGCGGATCGGCGTACCCGAGTCGCCGCGCTGGCTCGTCTCCGCCGGCCGGGTGGACAAGGCGCGCGAGGTGGTACGCAAGTGCCTCGGGCCGGACGTCGACTTCGATGCGATGGTGGCGGAAGCACAGCACCGCACCAGCACCCGGGGCAGTGGCCTGGCGAACATCGTCACCATCTTCCGCCGCGGCTACGGTGGCCCGCTGGTGTTCTGCTCAGTCTTCTGGATCTGCCAGGTGGCACCGTCGTTCGCCGTACGTACCTACCAGCCCAAGCTGCTCGAGTCGTTCGGTGTGACCAACGAGCTCGGCGGAAGTGTGCTCATCATGCTGTTCCCGATCCTCGGTATCGCGTTCGGCGTGTGGGCGGTCAACGCCATCGGCCGCCGGTTGCTGCTGCTCAGCACGTTCGTCATCTTCACGGCGGCGTTCGCTGCGCTGAGCATCGTCCCGCCGAGCATCGCCGCCATCACCATCGCGCTGTTCATCCTGTACCACGTCTCCGAGGCCGCCGGCAGCAGTCTGCAGTCGTCTACCCCAACGAGCTGTTCCCGACGGAGCTGCGCGCCACCGGCATGGGGGTGGCGACCGGGATGAGCCGGCTCGGCTCCGCGGCAGGTACGTTCCTGCTGCCGAGCACGACGGAGGCACTCGGTGTGCGCGGTGCCCTGCTCATCGCGGCGGGCATCGGCGTCGTGGGCACCGTCGTGTCGTGGTTCATGGCACCGGAGACCCGGCACCTGAAGCTCGCCGAGGCGTCCGCCACCCGCGGCGCCGCTGCGGGTACCGCGAGCGACCGGAGCACCTGACGCTGCCGCCCCACGCCCTAAGCTGGCGGCGAAGGGCACCAGGACGGGCAGAAGGGGGTAGCGGTGGAGTCGCTCCGCCTCGACCGGCGTTCGGCGGTCGAGCAGGTGGCCGACGGTCTGCGGGACCGGATGTTCGACGGCACCCTGCCGCCGGGCACGCGACTGCGCGAGCTGGACCTCGCCGACAGCCTGCAGGTGGCCCGCAGCACCGTACGTGAGGCGCTGCTCGTACTGCGCAAGGACCGGCTGGTGGTGCGCCGTGACAACGGTCGTGGCTGGGAGGTCCGCAGGCTCCGCCCGGACGAGATCACCGACATCTTCCGCGCCCGCAGGTGGATCGAGTTCGCCGCCGTGAGCGCCGCCGAGGAGTCCACGGGCGACCCGCTCGGCCCGGTGGAGAAGCGGGTGGCCGCACTGGCCGACGCCATGCGCACCGAGGACAAGCCGAGCATCCTGGCGGCCGACCTCCAGTGCCACCTGGAGCTGGTGCGGATGACCGGGTCGGAGCGCCTGGTGGGGATGTACGCGGAGCTGCTGCGGGACCTACGGCCGCTGCTGGCCGTGGTGGAGCAGCCGTCCGACTGGCCGAGGGAGCTGAAGAACCACCGCAAGTTCGTCCGGCTGATGCGCCGCGGCGAGTGGGACGCCGCAAGGGCGTCGATGGTGGAGCGCTTGACGTACGTCGAGGAGACGATGATCGCGAACATCGAGTCGAGCACCGCCTGACGCTCTGGCCTGCATCAGGACCCGGACGTAGCAGGGGTTGTCAGGGTCTGGGTGAGCGCTTACCCTCATCCGAACGAAACGCCTGATTCTTCGTGTAAAACAAATGTTTACCAAGGTGCGAGCGGATGACGGTTGCCCAATCGACGGACGCACAGGCCCTGGGTGCGCGGATCCGCACCTACCGCAGGGCCCGTGACCTCTCGCTGCGCCAGCTCGCCCAGGAGTCCGGGGTGAGCGCCGGCTTCCTCAGCCAGGTGGAGCGGGGACGGGTGAACATCAGCATCAGCGCGTTGCGGCGGGTTGCCTCGAGCCTGCGCCTCACCATGGCCGACCTGTTCGTGGAGGACGGGGCGGACCGACCCCGCCTGCTGCGCCGTAGCGAGCGTCCACTGTTGTCGACGGAGCCGTCGGCACGCAAGTACCTGTTGTCGCAACGTCCGTTGAAGTACCTCGAGGCCTACGCCGCGGAGTTCGACCCCGGTGGCTCCACCGGCAGCGAGCAGTACACGCACGGCGACGCCCAGGAGCTGTTCGTCGTGGTATGCGGCGACGTGACGGTGTGGCTCGGTGACCAGGTCTTCGAGATGTCGGCGGGCGACAGCATCGAGTACTCGACGGCGACCCCGCACCGCGCGGCGAACAACGGTGACACCGTGGCCGAGGTGCTGTGGCTGGTCGCGCCACCGACGTTCGAGTGAGGAGGTCGAGCGGCAACCACCCGACCGACCGTTTGTTGTGATACGGAGGGAGCAGCCAGGTGCGAAGCGATGTCGTCTCGGGGCCGACGAGCGCGGTCGGGGACCCACCGGTCAACGGTGCGGTCTCGTTCTGGCACGAGGCACTCGGTGGCCGGCCGGATGCGCGTGCGGCACTGACCGACGCGCCGTTGCGTGCCGACGTCGCCATCGTCGGTGGCGGCTTCACCGGGCTGTGGTGTGCCTACTACCTGAAGCAGGCGCAACCCGATCTCGACGTCGTCGTACTGGAGAAGGAGTTCGCCGGCTTCGGCGCGTCCGGACGCAACGGTGGCTGGATGTCGGCGAAGCTGGCCGGTTCCAGGCAGCGGTACGCGAAGACCCACGGCCGCTCCGCGGTGACCCGCATGGAGCGGCTGATGATCGAGGCGGTGGACGAGATCATCGGCGTCACCTGTGCCGAGGGGATCGACGCCGACATCGTGAAGAGCGGGCTGATGCACGTGGCCACCAACCGCGCGCAGTTCGCCCGGCTACAGGAGGGCGTCGCCGCGGATCGCGAGTGGGGCAAGGGTGAGAAGGACGTCCGGCTGCTCGACGCCAAGGAGACGGCCGAACGGATGCGGATACCGAACGCCGTGGGCTCGATGTTCAGCCCGCACGCGGCCAGGATCCACCCGGCGAAGCTCGTGCGCGGCCTCGCGGAGGTCGTCGAACGGCTCGGTGTGCGCATCTTCGAGAACACGCCGGTGACGGAGATCCTGCCTCGCACCGCGGTAACGACGCGCGGTGTGGTCCACGCGGACGTCGTGCTCCGTTGCACAGAGGGGTTCACCGCGAGCATCAAGGGGCAGCGTCGGGTCTGGTTGCCGATGAACAGCGCCATGGTGATCACTGAACCGCTCGATGCCGCGGCGTGGTCGACCATCGGGTGGTCCGGCCACGAGCTGCTCGGCGACGTGGCACACGGGTACACGTACGCACAACACACCGCGGACGGCCGGGTGGCGATCGGTGGACGCGGCGTGCCGTACCGGTTCGGTTCGCGGACCGACCAGGACGGTCGCACCCAACCGCGCACGGTGCAACAGCTGGTGCAGGCACTACGGAAACACTTCCCTGCCGTGCCGGCGAGGGCGATAGAGCACACCTGGTGCGGTGTGCTCGGCGTTCCCCGCGACTGGTGCACGACGGTCGGCTACGACCAGGCCACCGGCGTCGGCTATGCCGGCGGCTACGTCGGGCACGGCGTGACGACGACGAACCTCGCCGCACGCACGCTCGTAGACCTCGCGCTCGGCCGCGACACCGAGCTGACCCGGCTGCCGTGGGTCGGGCGTCAAGTCAGGCGGTGGGAGCCGGAGCCGTTGCGCTGGGCCGGCGTGCACGCCGTCTACGGTCTCTACCACCTTGCCGACCGCCTCGAGGACCGTGGCAGCGCAGGCACTGCGTTACCCGCGCGCATCGCGGATCGCATCACCGGACGGCATTGAAGCTATCCCGGCACCGGGCACGCGGCCGAACCGTTCCATGGTCGCCGGTGCCGATCACTTCGACGGGGGCTGCAGGTCGCTACGAAGGGAAGTGACACACATGGCAAGTACGTACAGCAGGCGACAGATTCTCCAACGGGCCATGCTCGCCTCGGGCGGTCTCGCGTTCGGCGGCAGCTTGTTGAGCGCGTGTGGATCCGGTGGCGGCGGTGGTCAGGTGACGTTCACCAGCTACGGCGGCTCGTATCAGAAGGCCCAGGAGAAGGCCTGGATCAAGCCGTTCATGAAGGCGAACCCGGACATCGAGGTGATCCAGGACTCGCCGACCGACTACGCGAAGCTCGAAGCGATGATGCGGTCGGGCAACGTCACCTGGGACCTCTAGACACCGGAGCCGACTACGGGCTCGGGCCGACGACCAAGCAGCTCGCCAAGCTCGACTGCAAGCAGCTCGGTTGCTCGGACCTGCAACCGGAGAAGCTGACGACGACCGGCTTCCGGGTGCCCGTCATCACCTACTCGAACGTGATCGGCTACCGCACCGACAAGTTCGACGGCGCGAAGCCGACGAAGTACGAGGACTTCTTCGACCTGGACAAGTTCCCCGGCAAGCGCTCGGTCGCCAGCCAGGCGAACAACGGCAGCACGCTGGAGGTCGCACTGCTTGCCGACGGTGTCAAGCCGGACGAGCTCTACCCGCTGGACGTCGACCGCGCGCTGAAGAAGCTCGACACCATCAAGTCGCAGCTGACGTACTGGGAGACCGGTGAGCAGTCGGCGCAGATGCTGGCCAACGGTCAGGCCGTGATGGGCACAAGCTGGAACGGCCGCGTGTACACGTACGCGCAGGAGGACGCGCCCGTCGACATCATGTGGGAGCAGCACTTCCTGACCGCCGACTACCTGGTGATCCCGAAGGACGCGCCGAACGTGGAGGCGGCCATGAAGCTGGCCGCGTACATGGTCGACGAGAAGAACAGCGCGCGCATCTCCGACTTCATCGCCTACGGGCCGCCGAACGTGAACGCGGTCGACAAGGTCAACAAGAAGACCGAACCGTTCCTGCCGACCAGTCACGCCGACACCGCGCTGGCGCTGGACGACGAGTGGTGGGCGAAGAACCTCAACAAGGTGGAGGAGAAGTTCCAGTCCTGGCGGTCGGCGTGAGCACTGCGGTCGCGACAGCGAAGCCTGGAAGGCGCAAGTTCCGGTTCGGCGCGGAGTGGTTGCTCGTCGTACCGCTGGTCTTCCTGGTGCTGGCGTATCTGGTACCGCTCATCCAGATGGTTGTGATGAGCGTCACCGAGCCGGGACCGCAGAACTACGTGACCCTCACCCAGACTCCGCTGTACCTGCGGTCGCTGTGGGTGACGCTGAAGATCTCGCTCATCATCATGCTGGTGTGCCTGGTCCTCGGCTACCCGTACGCGTACGTGATGCACCTGGGTGGACGCCGGTGGTTCGGCGTGCTCACGGTCCTTGTGCTGTTGCCGTTCATGTCCAGCCTGTTGGTCCGTACGTTCGCGTGGACCACGATTCTCGGCAACGAGGGCGTGATCAACAACGCGCTGCTGGCGCTCGGCATCATCGACTCGCCGGTGCAGCTGGTGAAGAACACGCTCGGCACGGTGATCGGCATGAGCCACGTGCTGCTGCCGTACATGGTGCTGCCCGCCTACGCGACCATGCGGCGGATCGACGAGACCCTGATGCCCGCAGCACTCGGGTTGGGGGCGTCGCGGTTGAAGGCGTTCTTCCGGGTGTACCTGCCGCTGTCGCTGCCCGGCGTCGTCGCGGGTTGCTTCCTGGTGTTCGTGCTCAGCATCGGGTTCTACATCACGCCCGAGCTGCTCGGCGGTCCCAAGGACCAGATGCTCGGTCAGCTGATCGTGCGCCAGGTGAGCCCGCTGCTGCAGTTCGGGTTGGCGAGCGCGATCGGTGTGTTGTTGCTCGTGGTGACGCTCGTCGTGCTCGGCATCATCGGGAGGTTCGTCCCCGTCGGTCGCATCGTCGGATACGAGGGGGACCGATGAAGATCAGCCCCCGTTGGTACGTCCGGCTGTTCGCGGCGGTGCTCGGCGTGCTCTTGGTGCTGCCGACCCTCGTGGTCGTGGGGATCTCGTTCACCAGTGGTGGCCTGCTCGCGTTCCCGCCGAAGGGTTTCAGCCTCCGCTGGTACGAGAGCTTCCTCGGCTCGGCCACGTGGCTGAACGGACTTGCTACCAGCCTCCAGGTCGCGGTGCTGACGATGATCCTCGCGACGGTGCTCGGCACCATGGCGGCGATCGCACTGGTACGCGGCAAGTTCCCGTTCGCCAAAGCGGTGAACGCCTTCCTGTTCAGCCCGATGATCGTGCCGTTGGTCGTCATCGCGCTCGGCATGTACCTCACCTACGGCAGGGTGCACATCACCGGCAACATCGCCGGGTTGGTGATCGCGCACACGACCCTGGCGCTGCCGCTGGTGGTCATCAACGTGGTCGCGGGCCTGTGCACCATCGACTGGGATCTCGCACTCGCGGCGCGCAGCCTCGGCGCGACACCGGCGCAGACCTTCTTCAGGGTGATCGTGCCGTTGGTGCGCCCGAGCATCGTCACGGGTGCGCTGTTCGCGTTCATGACCTCGTGGGACGAGCTGGTCATCGCGATCTTCCTGACCAGTCCGGTCGCCAAGACCCTGCCCGTCGTGATGTGGGAACAGGTACGCAGTTACGTCGATCCGGCCATCGCTGCGGTCGCCACGATGCTCACGGTCGTCACCGTGGTCCTCTTCGTGCTGGTCGCTGTGCTCGGTCGTCGGGTGAACCGATCGTTGTAGGGAGCCGAAGTGAACACATCGATGCCAACCGTTGACAGCGACGGTGCGGCTGCGCTCGAGATCGATGGCGTCTCGAAGAAGTACGGCGACACGGTTGCCGTAGAGGACGTGTCGATCAGCCTGCGCAAGAGCGAGTTCCTCACCCTGCTCGGGCCGTCAGGTTCGGGGAAGACGACCACGCTGAAGATGGTCGCCGGCTTCGAGACACCCGACACGGGCGTGGTGCGCCTGCAAGGCAACGACATCACCTATGACCCGCCGCAGGACAGGAACCTCGGCATGGTGTTCCAGCACTATGCGCTGTTCCCGCACATGACCGTGGAACAGAACGTCGCCTTCCCGCTCGTGATGCGCAAGACCCCGCGCGACGAGGTGCGCAAGCGGGTCGGCGAGGCGCTGGAGATGGTGCACCTGACCGGGTACGAGAAGCGGCAGCCCCGCCAGCTCTCCGGTGGTCAGCAACAGCGGGTGGCGCTCGCCCGGGCCATGGTGTTCCGTCCCGACCTGCTGCTGATGGACGAGCCCCTCGGCGCGCTCGACAAGAAGCTGCGCGAACGGCTGCAGGTGGAGGTCATGCGGCTGCAGCGGAGACCGGCATCACGGTCATCTACGTGACGCACGACCAGGAGGAAGCCCTGCTGATGAGCGACCGCATCGCCATCTACAACGAGGGCCTGATCGAGCAGATCGGTGACGCCGAGACCCTCTACGAGACGTCGGCGACGCTGTTCGTCGCCGACTTCGTCGGCGAGTCGAACATCTTCACCGGGCGGTTGAGTGGCGCCAACGGCTCCACCAGGCTGACCGGCGACGACCTCGACATCCCGGTGCGGGAGATCGCCGGTTCCGCATCTGTGGACGAGGCCGGTGTCGTGGTGCGTCCGGAGCGCGTGCGGCTGCGTGCCCTCGACGACCCGGACCGCGGGCGTCCCGGGGTGGTGGAGCTGACCGGCAGGGTGGGTAACGCCCTCTACCTCGGGTCGTTCCGCAAGTACATCGTGCTCCTGCCCAACGGCGGGGAGGTGACGGTGCTCTGTCACCCGGGCGAGTCGTGGGCCGACTTCGCGGTCGACGACGAGGTCGTCGTGGAGTGGCGGGTGGAGGACTCGCTGACGCTGGCGAGCTGAGCGTCGGAATCCTCACACCGGGTGTCGTCGACGCGCCGCGGCCACCGTTCGGTGCCGTCGGTGCGACGTCGTAGGCTCGTCCTCGCGCTCGATGTCCGCCGTGAAGTGAACAGGGAACCGTGCTCGACACCACCACTGCTCGTGACCGTACCGATGTGCGACCGCTTCGACAGTGGCAGGCAGCGGCGATGGCTGCCTACGAGGCGCACGAGGGGAAAGACTTTCTGGTCACCGCCACGCCTGGTGCGGGCAAGACCACCTTTGCGCTGACGCTCGCCAGCTACCTGCTCGGCTCCCGGCGGGTCGAACGCGTGATCGTGGTGTGCCCGACCGACCACCTGCGCACCCAGTGGGCGGACGCCGCGGCACACGACGGCATCGTGCTCGACCCCGCGCTGAGCAACTCGGTGGGTCCGGTGCGTTCCGACGTGCAGGGGTACGTCACGACGTACGCCCAGGTCGCGTCGGCTCCGATGCTGCACAGGGCCCGCACGGACAACAAGCGCACCCTGGTCGTGCTCGACGAGATCCACCATGCGGGTGACGGTCTGTCCTGGGGCGATGCGGTCGCGGAGGCGTTCGACCCGGCGACCCGCAGGCTCGCCCTCACCGGCACCCCGTTCCGCACCAGGCCGGACGAACGGATCCCGTTCGTCAGGTACGAGGAGGAGGGTGAAGGCGGGCTGACCAGTGCGGCCGACTTCACCTACGGCTACCGCGAGGCACTCGCCGACGGCGTCGTCCGCCCGGTGGTGTTCGCCGCGTACACCGGTGTGTCCAGATGGCGGAACAGTGCCGGCGAGGTGATCTCCGCGTCGCTGTCGGAGTCCGGTACCAAGCGCACGGAGGAGCAGGCCTGGCGGACCGCGCTGGACCCGCGGGGCCGGTGGGTGCCGCACGTGCTCGCCGCGATGGACGAGCGGATCACCCACCTGCGCACCCACGGCATGCCGGACGCCGCGGGCCTGGTGCTCGCTTCCGACCAGGACGCGGCCAGGGAGTACGCGAAGATCGTCGAACGGGTGACAGGCGAGAAGCCTGAGCTGATCCTGTCCGACGACGCGAAGGCCAACCAGAAGATCCGCGACTTCACCCAAAGCCGGCAACGGATCGCCGTCTGCGTGCGGATGATCAGCGAGGGCGTCGACGTGCCGCGTGCCGCCTGCCTCGCCTGGCTGACGTCGTACCGCACACCGTTGTTCTTCGCCCAGGCGGTCGGCCGGGTGGTGCGGGCCAGGCGGCCGGGGGAGAGCGCTACGGTGTTCCTGCCCGCCGTGCGGCCGTTGCTCGCACTCGCCGCCGAGCTGGAGGACGAACGCAACCACGTCATCCCGCCACCTGAGCCGAGCGGCGACGACCTCGACCCGCTGCCGCCGGCCGAGCGGGAGCCGGACCAGACCGAGCACGAGGCGCTCGACGCCGAGGCCGAGTTCGCGCACGTACTGCACCGCGGTCGCGCGGTGACCTGGGCACCGGAGGAGCTGTCGGAGGAGGACGAGGAGTTCCTGGGGCTGCCCGGCCTGCTCTCCCCGGAACAGACGGCTATGCTGCTCTCCCAGCGCGACCAGGAGATCAGGAAGCGCACGGGTGCGGCCGATGCGCCCGCGGAGACGGAGGCGCCGCCGGCGTGGGAGCAGGCACAGGTGGTGCGCAGGGAGATCAACTCACTGGTGGCTCAGGTGGCGGCTCGTACGGGACAGTCGCACGCGGTGCTGCACGTCGAGGTGCGCAAGGCGGTGCCTGGCCCGCCGTCGGCGAGCGCCTCGCTGGACGTGCTGGTGGCCCGTAGGGACCATCTCCTCGGCCAGCTCTAGCCGCGCCGCCCGGCCGGCTATAAACCAACATGCCGTATGTTGGTTGCTCGCCGGTTACGAGAGGCGAAAAGCCGCCCGTGCCTTGATGCGAATCGCTTGCGTTTCGATCGACCGATTGGTTAAAGCTTTCATCGTGCAATCTTCTGCTACGTTCCCCGAGCTTGGTGACTGGCTGTCGTCATCCGCGGACGAGTTGTGGGACCACTGGTGCACAACCTCGGGACCTTCGGCATAAGCTTTAGCTGCATTGCCCCGCCAGGTGTTCCCCCGTCTCCTGGTGGGGCAGTGTCATGTCCGGGGTGATTTCTCGGTGCTCGACCGCTCACATGACCGGCCGTCGACCACTAGAGGGAGTGGTAGTTGAGCGTCACTCTCCGGCCACGACTGGTGACTGGGTTGGGTGGCAAGGCCAAGCTCGTTCTCCAACGCGGGTTCGTCACGGGTGTCAACAACCCGTTGGACCCGGGTGGAGTCGCGGCCGGCGGCCACGCCGGGCGAGCAGTCCCCGTAGCGGTGTCGCAGCGGGCTGACAGGATGCTCGCATGCGCTACTCGGTTAACATCCCGAACTTCGGGGACTTCCAGGACCCGCGTGCCGTCGCCGACCTCGCCCGGCGGGCTGAGGAGGCCGGCTGGGACGGCCTGTGGGTGTGGGACCACGTGCTGCACGAGCGCTCGCAGGCGCGCGAGCTCGCCGATCCCTGGGTGCTGCTCACCGCGGCGGCGCTGGCGACCGAACGGATCAAGCTCGGCGCCATGGTCACCCCGCTCGCCCGCAGGCGGCCGATAAAGCTGGCGCGTGAGGTGATCACCCTCGACCGGCTTACCGGCGGCCGGATGGTCTTCGGTGCCGGCCTCGGTGCGCCGATCGAGGACGAGTTCGGCCGGTTCGGTGAGCCCACCGACGCGAGAGTGCTCGCCGCACACCTCGACGAGGGGCTCGACGCACTGGCACTGCTGTGGTCAGGGGAGCCGGCCAGCTACCGAGGCAAGCACGTGACTCTCGACGACGTGCTGTGCGTGCCGACGCCCGTGCAGCGCCCGCGGGTCCCCGTCTGGGTGGCGGGCAAGTGGCCGAACAAGCCGCCGATGCGGCGGGCCGCCCGGTGGGACGGTGTGATCCCGCTGCTCACCGACACCGAGGAGGGCGTCGTGCCACCGGTGGCCGAGGTGCGCGACCTGGTCGGCTACGTCGACGACCAGCGTGCGGCGTCCGGGCGTACGGACCTACCGTTCGACGTCGTGGTCGGCGGCACCACGCCGACCGACCCGAGCGGCGGTGAGCAGGTCGCGGCGCTCGCCGAGGCGGGCGCCACCTGGTGGGACGAGCGCATCCCGTTCGGCGACGACCTCGACCGGCTGGCGCCGATGCTGCGCAGGGTCGAGCACGGGCCACCTACTCCGGTGTGACGTACGCGCTGGAGATGCCGCCGTCGACGAGGAACGTGGACGCAGTGACGAACGAAGCGTCGTCACTGGCCAGGAACGCGACCGCGGCCGCGATCTCGTCCGCTTCGGCGAACCTGCCCATCGGCACGTGCACGAGCCGGCGCTGTGCCCGTTCCGGGTCCTTGGCGAACAGCTCCTGCAGCAGCGGGGTGTTCACCGGGCCGGGGCACAGCGCGTTCACCCTGATCCCCTCCCGGGCGAACTGCACGCCGAGCTCCCGTGACATCGCCAGCACCCCGCCCTTGGACGCGGTGTAGGCGATCTGCGAGGTGGCCGCGCCGAGCACGGCGACGAACGAGGCGGTGTTGATGATCGAGCCCTTGCCCTGCTCCCGCATGTAAGGGAGCACCGCCTGGCAGCAGAGGTACACCGAAGTGAGGTTCACCTGCTGCACCTTCGCCCAGACGTCCGGGCCAGTGGTCAGGATGGAGTCGTCGTCCGGCGGTGAGATGCCCGCGTTGTTGAACGCGACGTCGACCGAGCCGTAGGTCTCGTGCGCGGTGCGGAACAACCGCTCGACGTCGGTCGCGTCCGTCACGTCCGCGTGGACGTACGTCCCCTTGACCTCGTCCGCGGCCGCCTGGCCGGCGGCGTCGTCGACGTCACCGACCACCACGCGCGCGCCCTCGGCGGCCAGCCGCTTGACCGTCGCCAGGCCGATGCCGCTGCCGCCACCGGTGACGACGGCGACCTGATTCTCCAACCGATTCATCGATCCTCCGTACTCAGGGACACTTCTGCACCTCGGCGGCTGCGGTCACCAACGCGGTGAACAACCTGACGTCGTCGCGGTCCTCTTCCGGGTGCCACTGCACACCGAGCGCGAACCTGCGGGTCGGCAGCTCGACGGCCTCGACGGTGCCGTCAGGCGCCCAGCCCACCGGCGTCAGGTCGGCCGCGAGCCGGTCGATCGCCTGGTGGTGGTGACACCGCACGGCAAGCTCGCCGCCGAGCAGCTCGGCGAGCCCAGTGCCAGGTGCCAGCCGTACCCGCACACCACCGAAGACCCCTACCTGCGGGCGGTGGTGGTCGTTGCCGACGGCGTCGGGCAGGTGCTGCGTCAACGTGCCACCGAGGGCGACGTTCATCACCTGCAGCCCGCGGCAGACACCGAGCACCGGCAGGTCGCGTGCGAGGGCCTCGGTGCAGAGGTCGAGCTCCCAGCTGTCGCGGTCCGGCCGCAAGCCGGCGGTCTCTGCGTGCTGCTCCTCGCCGTACCTGGCAGGGTCGACGTCGGCGCCGCCGGTGAGCACCAGCCCGGCGAGCGCGTCGAGCGCCTCGGTGGCGCCGTGCTCGACCGGTGGCAGGAGCACCGGCACGCCGCCCGCGGCCGCCACCGCGTCGACGTACGTGCGCTGCAGCATGGCGAACTCGGTCTCCCAGGCCAGCATCCTGGCGCGTTCGCCGTACGTGGGGAGTCCGATCAGCGGCCGCCGTGCCGCGCGGGGTTCAGAGCCGTTCGAAGCCACGGAACCTTTCCCAGTCGGTCACCGCGGCGTCGAACGCCGCGAGCTCCACGCGGGCCGCGTTGAGGTAGTGGTCGACGACCTCGTCGCCGAACGCCGCGCGCGCCACCTTGCTGTCGTCGAGCAGTCCGGCCGCCTCCCTTAGCGTGCTCGGCACGTGCGGCTTGTCCGACTCGTACGCGTTGGCGGTCAGCGCGGGTTCGAGCGGCAGCTCGTTCTCGATGCCGTGCAGGCCGGCCGCCACGATGGCCGCTACGGCCAGGTACGGGTTGACGTCGCCGCCAGGCACCCGGTTCTCCACCCGCAGCGAGTGTCCGTGGCCGATGACCCGCAACGCGCAGGTGCGGTTGTCCAGCCCCCAGGCGATCGCTGTCGGCGCGAAGCTGCCAGGCACGAACCGCTTGTACGAGTTGATGTTCGGCGCGAGGAAGTACGTGAACTCGGCGAGGCAGGCCAGCTGGCCGGCGATGAAGTGCTGCATCAGCTTCGCGTGGCCGTGCTCGCCGTCGCCAGCGAGCACCGGCTCGCCCGCGGTGGAGCGGAGGCTGACGTGGATGTGGCAGGAGTTGCCCTCCCGCTCGTCGTACTTCGCCATGAACGTGAGGCTCGTGCCGGCGGCGTCCGCGATCTCCTTGGCGCCGGTCTTGTAGACGCTGTGGTTGTCGCAGGTGCGCATGGCCTCGTCGTACCTGAAGGCGATCTCGTGCTGGCCGAGGTTGCACTCACCCTTCGCCGACTCGACGTACATGCCGGCGCCTTCCATGCCCAGCCTGATGTCGCGCAGCAGCGGCTCGATCCTGCCGGTGCCGAGGATCGAGTAGTCGACGTTGTAGAGGTTCGCCGGCTCCAGCTCGCGGTAGCCGTTGCGCCATGCCTCCTCGTACGTGTCGCGGAAGACCATGAACTCCAGCTCCGTGCCCGCGTACGCGACCAGGTCGCGTTCGGCCAGCCGCGCCAGCTGTCGCTGCAGGACCTGGCGGGGCGAAGCCACCACCGGGCTGCCGTCCTCCCACGTGAGGTCGCACTGCACCATCGCGGTGGCTTCGTGCCACGGCACGATCCGCAGCGTCGACAGGTCCGGCTTGAGCGCGAAGTCGCCGTAGCCGCGTTCCCAGGACGACATCGCGTACCCGGCCACCGTGTTCATGTCGACGTCGACGGCGAGTAGGTAGTTGCACGCCTCCGCGCTCTCGGCGAGCACCACGTCGAGGAAGTAGCGCGCCGAGCAGCGCTTACCCTGCAGCCGTCCCTGCATGTCCGTGATGGTCGCAAGTACGGTGTCGACCTTGCCGGCGTCCACGAGCTCGCGTAGCTCGTCGACCGTGATCGGCGCGTCAGTCCGCTTCATCGACACCTCCGTGGCTGAGTGTGCAGCGCTCAGCGTATGCGGAGGTGCGGCGGCGCGAAAACGACGAGTGACGTACGGCTCAGCCGAAGTTGGTAGCCAGCAGATAGATCGTGATCATCAGCAGGAACGCGCCGACGATCACGACGACCGTCGCCACGATCGGTTTGACGCTGGGCTCGACGTGCGGGTGTTGGGTGCGGTGTTCGCGGTCGAAATCCGAGCTGCTCATCATGACCCCCTCCTTCAACCTCTACCCCGAATGCCCGGGTTGGTCGAGTCGGAGGCGACCCAGGTGTCTCACATGGCGAGATATGGTTGGGTCATCGTCGCCGCCGCTCGGCCGCGCTGATGCCGCGGCGGCAGGCACGTTCCAGCGCACGCTGCCGCCTGAGCCGCTCACCAAGGCGCAGCGGCTGCAGATCGCCGTCGGGGGTTCCGTCCCTGTCGGTGACGACGAGCTCGTCGCCGCGCAGGGTGCCCCGCACCGACCAGGTCTCCCATCGCTCCAGGTCGACGGTGTACGCGTGTCCGAAGGCCAGCACGTGGGCGCCGTCGCCGCGCAGCGCGCCGGTCCGTGAGGACAGCGGCAACCGCGGGCGCGACCAGTCCGCCGAGCTCGCCGGAGCGACGACGTCCAGCCGTAGCCCGCTGCCGTCGTCGCGGACCAGCAGGGCATCCCTGGCGGGGTCGTCGCGGCCGGCGAGCTCGACCACCCGCTCGATGCTGCGCAGCCGCACCACGATCCGCGGCAACCACCACCAGTTCTCCCGGCGCAGCAGTGGGCTGTCGCCGTAGGTGCGCGACGGCGGGTGCTTCACCAGTTCCTGTGGCAGGAGGACCTCGGTGAACCAGTCGCCGTCCAAGTCGTCGACCACCTCGACCGGGCCGACTGCGGCGGCTGCGGGCTGTGTCGAGGTGGTGGCATCGGTGATGACGAAGGCGGCCGAGGTCGCGGCGCGTAGCCGATCGACGCGCTCCGCGAGCGCGTACGGGAGCGCGACGCAGGGCAGCCCCTCGTGCAGCAACGGCACCGCGGCGAGCACCCCGGGACGCTCCCGCTCCGTGGTCCAGCAGATCTCGCCGACCAGGCTGCGGCGCCAGGCGGTGATCACATCGGCCAAAATCCTTCTCCGGGAGTGCGGTTCTGAGTTAATCTGCGCGAAACAAAAGACCTCGTCCAGGCGGCAGGTTCCCCGCTCCTTGCCTGTGGAGAGAGTGTGTCATGCCCGCATTCGTAGTGGCGCTGATCGTCGCAGTTGTCTACTTCCTGGGGTATCGGTTCTATTCGGCTTACTTGGCCAAGCGGGTCTACGGTCTCGACCCGGCGTTCGTCACCCCCGCGCACGCCATGCGCGACGGCGTCGACTTCCTGCCGACGAACAGGCACGTGCTCTTCGGCCACCACTTCACGTCGGTCGCCGGGGCCGCGCCCATCGTCGGTCCCGCTGCCGCGGTCTTCTGGGGGTGGCTGCCGGCGTTGATCTGGGTCGTCCTCGGCACGATCTTCGCGGCCGGCGTCCACGACTTCGGTTCGATCGCCGTGTCGGTCAGGCACCGGGCGAAGAGCATCGGCACGCTCGCGAAGGACGTCATCAACGCCAGGGCGCGCACCCTCTTCCTGCTGATCATCTTCTTCCTGCTGACTCTGGTGAACGCGGTCTTCGCCGTCGTGATCGGCAACCTGTTCGTCGCGTTCCCCGGTGCCGTGCTGCCGATCCTGCTGGAGATCCCGCTGGCGATCGGGATCGGCCAGTACATCTACCGCAGGCGCACTGCCGCCCTGGTGCCGTCCATCGTCGGCGTGGTGGTGCTCTACCTGACCATCCCGCTCGGCCAGATGCTCCCGATCTCGGTCGAGCCGCTGGCCGAGGCGATGGGCATCGAACAGGCCCGCAACATCTGGGTGGTACTGCTCTTCATCTACACGTTCATCGCGTCCAGGCTGCCGGTGTGGGTGCTGCTCCAGCCGCGCGACTACATCAACTCGCACCAGTTGTTCATCGCGCTGGGCATCATCCTGCTCGGCATCATCGTCGGCATGAACCGGATCGTGGCACCGGCCGTGAACGACGTCCCCGAGGGGTCGCCGAGCTGGTTCCCGTTCTTGTTCATCACGATCGCTTGCGGGGCGATCTCCGGGTTCCACAGCCTGGTGTCGTCGGGCACGACGTCCAAGCAGCTGGACAAGGAGACCGACGCGCGGTTCGTCGGCTACTTCGGTGCCGTCGGCGAAGGCTCGCTCGCGCTCGGCTCGATCCTGGCCTGCACCGCCGGTGTCGCCGCCGTGACGGCGGACTGGGAGAAGCTGTACGCGGACTTCACCACGGCGTCCGGAGGCGCGGTGGGGAACTTCGTGAACGGGGTGGGCTCCTTCGCCGGCAACCTCGGTGTGCCAGAGACGATGGGCGTGATCTTCGCCGCGGTGGTGGTCGTCAGCTTCGCCGCCACCACCATGGACACCGGTGTGCGGTTGCAGCGGTACGTCATCCAGGAGATCGCGGACATCATCGGCCTCCGGCCGCTCGCGCGCAACCTCACCCTCGCCACGGTGATCGCCGTGGTGCTCCCGTTGGTGATGGCGCTGCTGCCAGGTGGTGGCGACGCCGGCTACACGTTCGGCGTGCTGTGGCAGCTGTTCGGCACCACGAACCAGCTGACCGCCGGGTTGGCGCTCTCGGTGATCGCAGTGTGGGTGACGAGGCGGCGGCGCAACCCGATCGCCGTGCTCGTGCCGCTGGTGTTCCTGCTCGTCATGACGACGTGGGCGCTGGTCCTCAACCTGCGCAACTTCATCGCGGAGCAGCAGTGGGTGCTCGCGCCGCTGGACGCGATCATCTTCGTGCTGGCCGTGTGGCTGATCATCGAGGCGGCGATCGCGCTCGTCGCGGCGGCGAAGTCTCGCGGTGCCGAGGAGGAGGCCGAGGACGTGGTCGAGGACACCGGCGCGAGCAGCGAGTAGCCGATGGACGTACGGTCCGCGTGGCGTCGGCTGGAGGCGTGGCACGATGCGGTGTTCGTCGCCAGGTGGCGGCAGGGCGTACGCAGGGAGGCGCGCCGGCAGCACGACACGTTCCGCGCGCTCGTGCTGCTCGACTCGCTCGGCGTGGAGAACCCGGTCGCGTACGAGACGCTCGACCTGGTGCCGTACCTCGTCGCTGATCTGCACGCGTGGCACCAGCGGATGGGGCAGGAGAGTTTCGGTGATCCCGGGGTCTGCTGTTGAGCCGACCCGCGGTGCGGTTCATCGGCGGCAAGGGCGGCGTCGGTAAGACGACGCTGTCGGCTGCCCTTGGCCTGCGCTGGGCGCAGCAGGGACACCGCACCCTCGTCGTCTCCACCGACCCGGCGCACTCCCTAGGCGACGCGCTGCAGGTGGCGCTCGGCGACGCGCCGCAGGAGGTGGCGGCCGGCCTGTGGGCGGCGGAGATCAGCGGTGAGGCGAAGGCGGGGGAGCGCATCGAGCAGATCGTCGCCGACGCCGAGCAGGCGCTGCCGCGCGAGATCATGCCGGCCGTACGCCGCCATCTGGAGCGCGCGGCGGCCAGCCCTGGCACCGTCGAAGCGGCTCTCCTCGACCGGGTGAACGACCTGGCCGAGCAGGTGCCGTCGCGCTGGGACAGGCTCGTTGTGGACAGTGCGCCCACCGGACACATGCTGCGGTTGCTCAGCCTGCCGGCGTTGCTCACCCCGTGGATCGAAGGACTTGCCTCGCAACGCAAACGAGCGCGTTCGGCGGACCAGATGGTCGCCGGTATGGAGGGCGAGACGCAGCAGGCAACCGACCCGCTGTTGGAACGCCTGCAGGAACGCCGTGGGCGGATGGCCCGGCTGGCGAAGCGGTTGACCGACGACTCCTTGGTACATCTGGTGACGGCCTTGGAACGGCTGCCGATCATGGAGACCGAGCGGACGGCACAGGCGCTCGCCGACGCGGGTATCCCGCTCGGTGCGGTGCTCGTCAACCGGGTGCTGCCGGCCGGCGAACACGGGTTGCTCGCGGCCAGGCGTGGCCACGAGGACGAGATGCGCAGCCGCATCAGCGCCAGCTTCCATGAGCTGGGGACCGTCGAGATCCCGTTGCTCCCCGGCGCCCTGACCGACCGGAGTGAGCTGGCCGAACTCGGTGAGCTGTTGGACCTCTGACGTCGGCCGGTCGCGGTACTGTGAGCACACGAGAGGGGCTGTGCACCATGAACGTGGCTCAGATGCACGCCGATCTGTTGGCGTGGGAGAAGGAACGCGAGGAGGCGGGCCACGGCCCCGGCAGCCGCTACTGGATCGAGGGTGAGCACTGGGGCCCGCGTCCCGACGCCGACGGCACGCTGTTCCTGCGGTGGGATCTGGAGTCCGGCAACTACGTCATGGGCGAGGTGAAGGGCGGTCGAGAGGACGTCAAGCACCGCACGGCGAGCCAGGACGCCGCGTCCCAGGCCTTCTACCGGATGGTGACCGAGGAACCGGCCGTCGCCGCACGCGACGATGCGGCGACCCGGCGCGGCAGCGACAGGCATCCCGATCGTGCCCAGGCGCAGCTGCGTGACCGCGACCGCGGCGACGGCTCCAGGGCCGGCGGCCACGCGCCCGGGCTGACCTGACCACGGCGGCCACCCAGGGGCATCGAGAGGGGAGGCGGCGGCCATCGGTACCGAGGAGACGCGGGACGGCGTATCCCTGACCAACCTCGACCAACCGCTGTTCAAGGACGCGGGCGCGACCAAGCGCGACCTGGTCGACTACCTGGATGCCGTCGCCGACCGCATCCTCGGCGAGCTGCGCGACCGGCCGTTGTCCGTTGTGCGGGTGCTGCGTCGTGACCTGTCGGCTGTCACGTCCGCACGTGTGCTCATCGCGCACCGAGTGGGCGACCCCCTGATCATCGACCAGGCCGGGACGATCGAGGATTTCACCGACGGGACCACGCCCACGCGCCGGATCGTCGCGTTCACACTCGCCACCAGCGACTACAGCGCCGGAAAGTTCGTGGCCGGTGAGACGTACCTCGGGGAGGTCGAGACCCAGCCGGGCCCCCTCACCCATCCCGAGGACGGCAACTTCACGATCACGGTCGTCGCCGACCTCGGATAGTACGCTGACTCCGTGGTTATCTCACCAGCTCATCCCCGGATCGTGGTAACCGCCGGTCTGTAAGCGGCGCCCAGGTATCCCCCGGGAGTCGGGAACCGAAGGCGCTCCGCGGAAGCGCTGCCGCGCGGACCGAACCAGCTTGAATCGCCCCCGTCACCTTCACCGGTGGCGGGGGCGCTTTCGCCGTGCCAGGGTCCGCGCTGTCCTGGAGGCCGGGTACTCTTGCTGGGTCACGGGTCGAACAGTCGTTCGACAGACGAGATGACCCCCGCGACGTACCAGCGTCCGGGGGCCTGGCCAAGACCTTGCGGAGAAAGGCTTGACGTGAGTAACACTATCGATCTTACCGGGGGCGACGAAACCCCAGGCTCTCAGTTCGACGCCATCCACCACGAGGACGAGCAGGGTGAGTGGTGGTCTGCCCGCGAGATGCAGCCCCTGATGGGCTACACGAAGTGGGAGAATTTTGAGGTTGCGATTGGCCGGGCCATCCGCGCCTCGGAGAACAGTGGAACCTACTCTGACCAACCTTCTTCCTGGTTCCAGGAAGAAGGTACCGGCGGCGCGTCGCGCCGTGACTGTCGCCTGAGTCGCTACGGAGCCTACCTGGTTGCGCTCAACGGCGACCCGAACAAGCCACCGGTTGCGGCGGCCCAGACCTACTTCGCGATCAAGACGCGTGAAGCCGAAGTTGCCACCGTGAAGCCCATCGATGAGCTCGAGATGGCTCGGCGCTACGTCGCAGCGCTCGAGCGGGAGCGCGCCGTCACGGCTGAGCTCGAAGTCGCCAAGCCGAAGGCAACCAAGTGGGACGCCTACTGCAATGCCGACGGGCTGATCGGAATGACCGAACTCGCAGACATCCTCGACAGCAACGTGCAGACACTCACCAACTGGCTCGTGGAGATCAACCTCTTCCGCAAGCAGGTCTCTAGTTCCGGCGGCCGCCGGAACATGCCGCGGACACCCCCACCAGAACTCGGGCCACTTCGAGGTGAAGACCGAGCAGCGGAACGGCCGGGCGTTTCCTGTCGCGTACGCCACGCCGAAGGGCGTCGACCTCGTGGTTGAACTGTGGCAGCAGCGTCGGAAGGGACTGACCGCCACGGCCTGACGCACGTGGGCAACGTCTGTGGATAACCGGCGACGCGGACCGCGAAAGGCCACGTACACTCGCCCCTGCCCCGTCGCCGTACGTGCCGCATACGTCGGCGGCGGGCACCACCGGTCAGGCCAACTGTCCGGACCGCATCGGCCACGGCTCCAGCCGGGTGGCGGGAACCGGTTCGGTGTACAACATCCCCTGGCGCTCCCAATGGAGATAGCCGTACCAGCCGTGCCGGTCGCTGCGCAGCCACCGCAGCAGCTGCCCCTCGACTCGCCCCTCGGGCAAGCTCACGTACACAGCACTGCGGGACGGTCGCCTGGACTCCTGATAGGTCTGCGGAACCGGCCATGATCGAGGAGGGTGGTCAGCCAACTTCACAATTCGAACATAAATTCGAAACTCGACTCCGGTCAAGCTCCCCGGCTGCGACCTTCTTCGGCCCAGTTGGCCGTCGCGGTCGGGACGTCGAACACGATCTTGCGGATCTCGGCGATCGCCTGATCGAGTTCGGCCACCGCTGTCGCGAACATGGCACGGACCTCCGGATCCTCGACGCGCTGAGAGGCTCGCTGCAGCGTCAGGCCCACCGCATACATTCGGTGCACCAACCGAGCAGTCAGCTCCGACGCGATCCGGTCGCGCTCCAGCATCACCGCCGGCTCCACGGCGTCATCTTCTGGAAGTCTAGCGGGGGAAGTCGTGACAAGGTCCATGCCGCAATCCCTGCTTACATCTGAGGCCGACGACAGGGGTCCAGATCGCCTTGAATGTTCGCTTTCAACTAATAGCCCGAATCTGATCGGGCTGCGCTCGTAACCTGTCAAGCACGGACCGTGCGCGCCCGAGGCACTCCGCTGCGCACATAGCGGCTGAACCGCGATCACAGGCCGCCGCTACGTCTACGCATAGTCAGTGCTGCGAAACGCCGCCGGCGGCGGCCTCGGCAGGGGCTCCGAGGGGTCCCGATCACCCCTGCCGAGGGTCTGTGTCAGCTGAACTCGCCGGCTTGGGCGCCCCTGACGAAGGCGTCCCACTCGCCGGTGGTGAATCGCAGCGGGTCGCGGCCGGGGTTCTTCGAGTCCCGCAGCGCCACGGCGCCGCCGGCCAGGTGCGCGACCTCGACGCAGTTGTCCGGGTTGCTGAAGCTCGACTTCCGCCACTCCAGGTCGTCGACCGGCAGGGCGTAGAGCTGATCCTTCATGGTGGGTCCCTTTCTCGGTTGGGGGCGATAGGGCGGGACCGGGGCCGGCTCGGGGTTCCGGCACGCCCGGCCCCGCCCGTCACGACGACGCGTGGCGTCGCCGAGCCTTGGTGAGCCGCTTCCTGGCGCCGTGTACGTGGCCGCGACGGATCACGGCCTCGATCTCGGCCGCGTCCTCGGGGTGACGTCCCCGACGCGCACCGCGTCGTCGAGCGTCTGCATGACCGCGGTCTGCGCGGGTGTCAGCTCCGCCCGCCACGCCTGCGCCTGCTCGACCGCCGCGATCCGGCGCGCGGGCTCTATCCCGTCGTGACCCCTCATGGCCCAGGACGCTATGGCCGCTGAGCAGCGCGGATCCATGAGTGTGCCAAAGTGTGCCAGCCGAATTGCTGGCGACAGGTCACCCCACGTAGGCGTGAGGTCAGGGTGACCACGGACACCTTTACGTAATCTTGGTGTCATGACACCATGGCATCTGAGAGGAGTGGTAGCTATGGCACTGCAGACCAGCGAACGACAAGCGCTGACCCTGCGCCTTCCCCCGGAGCTGCACGAGCAACTCCGGCTGTACGCCTTCCTCACCAGCCAGTCGATCAACGAGACGGTGACCGGTGTGGTCGCTGAATGGCTGAAGGAGCAGGGCAGGACGGCCATGCTCGACGCCGCCGCCGAGCATGGACAGCAGACTCACCGGATCGCGCTCGACAAGCTGCGTGACCTGTGACCGTCTACCTGACCCCGGATGAGGTCCGGCGCCTTCACGACCGAGAGGTCACGGCGTCGGACCTTGCGGGTGTCAGGGAAGATTTGCTTGAGGCAGCGGTGATGCGCTGCCAGACCTCGGCGGGTGGGCAGGATGCGTTCCCGAACATCCACAGCAAAGCCGCTGCGCTCTTCACCGCCTTGATCAGGTACCACGCGTTCGCTGACGGGAACAAGCGCACTGCCGTCCTTGCGACGCACACCTTTTACCTGTTCAACGGCTACTTCCTGGCAGTTGAACCTGAGGACATCATCGCCCTAGCTCTCGCCGTAGCGCAGGGGTACACAGACGAGGAAGACGGGGAGGTCACCGCTCGCCTGGAAGGATGGGCGCAACCGATCAAATACCCCGACGACCCTGCGCTAGGCATCTGACTGGTCAAGCTCAACGATCGCCGCCGTGATCAGCTCACGAGCGGCCGCACCGTAGGCAGCCGTTGCCGCGAGGTCTTCGAACGCGTCGGCGTAGAGCCTGATCTCGCTCGGCGTGGTAATCGTCACCCGCGCGGACAGCAGCTCGACCTCGACCTGCTCGTGGTCGTAGAGCGTGAACTGCTCGAGCTGCCACTGTGGCCTGTCCGCTCTGGCCGGGATGATGCCCAGCGACACCGACGGCAGCGCCATCGCCTCGAGCAGGTTCTGCAGTTGGCCGGCCATCACGTCGCGGCCGCCGAGCCCGGAACGCAGCACGGACTCCTCAAGCACGAACCCGAACCGGTGGTCACCCTCGTACAGGACTCGGCGGCGCGCCATCCGCGCCTCGACCGCTTGGTCGACGTCGTTACGGGTGCCGCGGCGCCGGCCGACCACATCGAACACGGCGGCGATGTACTCCGGGGTCTGCACAAGGCCGGGCACCACCATGGAGCTGTACACCCGCAGGAGGCGGGTGCGCTCGTACAGCGGCACGTAGGAGTCCTGCAGCCGCCGGAGCCCGGTGCGCTGTAGCCGCCGCCACTCGACGTAGGCGTCCCCGTAGCTGCGCAGTGCCTCGACCAGATCGTCGGCGCGGTCCTCGGCATCACACGCCCGGCACCAGGCGCGCACATCCTGCGCCGATGGCGGCCGGGCCGCGTGCTCGATCCGGCTGATCTTGGTGCGGTGCCAGCCCAGCTGGGTCGCCAGTCCCTGCCCGGTCAGGCCGGCGTCGCTTCGCATCTCGCGTAGCTGGGTGGCGAGCGCCCGCAGCGCGGCCTGCGCTGACGAGGACGGCGAGGACATCGCCCCAGTGTGCCGCGCCGGCGCGCGGTTAGGCGGGGCGGTAGTCCTCATGCGGGATCGCCCGATCCCATACCGCCTCGAACGCGGCGGCGCAGTGCTTGATCACCTGCGGGTCGGTGACGAGCTCGTCCTCGACGAGCTCCCCCTCCCCAGAGAAGTGGTGCGCACGCATCGTGTGGTCGTCGAACAGCCAGAAGTCCAGCCCCGGCAGACACAGGTCGAGCGTGCGGCTGCGGGGCAGCCAGCGGACCTGCTCGCCGGCGGCGATGTTCATGCTGTCGGTGACTGAGTGCTCGAACCGGATGTACGGTGCCAGCGGCTCGGAGACGACCCGGGCCCGCCGCACCTCGACGCCGCGGGCCACGGCACCGCCGATCAGCGCATGCCACTCCCGCTCACGCTCGGTCCGGTCGTACGGCGGGCCGCCCTGCCAGGCGATGAACGACGGATCCGACGGGACGTACGCGTCGCGCATCTCCAGGTGGATCGCCGAGCGGGTCGCGCTGGCGAGCAGCTCACTGAACGGGGGTACCGCCACGCATTGCCTCCGCGATGATGTGTGCCATCCGTGCCGGCATCCGCACGGCCGCCTCGTGATCAGCGATCGGGCTGTGCGCGATAATCTCCCGCAGCTTCGCCTCGTCGGTCACGCGCGGCGCGACGAACAGGAAGTCGCCGTTGTCGTCGACCGACACGGACGCACAGTGGCCGCCATCAGTGTCCGGGTCCTGGCCGTAGAAGCGGATCGCCATGGTCATCTCCTCACCCGAGTACGCGCCGGTGGGTTGTGCGCGTCCCGTGATAGTCCGACGACGGACCGCGCCGCGTCAAGCGAAGGACCATGGAGTAGTTGAGAGCCCCCCACCGGGCCGGGTTGGCAAGGGGCTCTCAGTGCCCTGGCTAACGACCAGCCGTGCGCCAGGACACGTCCATCACTCCGCCGTGTCGCACGCCGCGGCGAGGTCGACACCGGACTCGATGTACTCGACGGTGCCGCGGTTCAGCTCGAGCCGCCAGGCGTCGCGCTGGTAGCGCATCAGCATGTCGGTGTACCCGTCCGGCTTGACCCACCGAACGACGGCGAGGTCGTTGCCGGTCTGGACGCGGCCGACACTGATGCCGCTGTAGTCGAAGTCGCACGCGGACATCCATGCCACCCAGGCGTCGCGGGAGATCACCTGCCGCGACTGCCAGGTCAGCCCGTCCCACGCCTTGCCCCATCGATCGGCCTGGAAGTGGCCCAGCTCGACCTCCGCGTCGGCGCGGATCTCGGACTTCGGGTGGTTGACGTCGCGGGTCTCCGTCGGATCCAGCGGCGGCCGCTGCGTGTGGGTAGGTTCCGCGGTCTCCGTGACGGTGGTCGCTGGCCGGGACGTGGCCGGCGGTGTGGTCGGCTCGTCGGCCGGTGCCTGCCCGGCACACCCGGTCAGGATCGCAGCGAGCGCTGCTGCCGCGAGGAGGAGGGGCGCGCGCATGTCAGAAGCTCCACACCGCGACTGGCTTGCCCTCGAAGTTCGGGTCGTACACGAGCTCGCCGTGCTCGACCGGCAGGTCAAACGCGAGCGGGCCCTTCTTCCGCTCCCCGGCGTTGACCTCCTCGTACGAGATCTGCTCCTTGGACGTGGCCTCCCACGCGTTGCCGTCCTCGCTGTCGTACCGGTCGCCGGCCTTGGTGCGGACGTAGAAGTCGTCGGAGGCGAGATCGAACCGGCCCGTCTCGCACTTGACCTTGACCGTGAAGATCACGAACTGGCCGTTCGCTGGCGCGCTGGACCACGAGTCGATCGGGGTGGTGCGGACCCGGGGCCCGCCGACCTTGATCGATGCCTCGGTGTCGTCGAGATCGTCGGCCGAGATGAACACGGTGTCGCCCATCTCGTAGGCCTCCGGCTCGTCGGTCGGCGGGCCGGACGGCTCGTCCTCGCTGGGCTTGTCGCTCGGCTTGTCCTTCGCCGGCGCGGCGGTCGCCTGCTTGCCTTTCCCGATGTTGTCGAGGTCTTCGCCGAGCTGGCCGAACGCGTCGATGAACACGTACATGCCGTAGAGGCTCAGCGCCATCGCGACGGCGGTGACGCCGGACGCGATGCTGGTGACGACCTTGTTGGTGGCGCGGCGGCGGCCGATCCGCAGCCACGCGAAGATGACGAGGATGCCGGCGGCGACCGCGAGCGCGAGTGCCGGCATCCAGGCCAGCGGAATGAGGCCGAAGACGATGCCGGTGCTGCCGAGGACGAGCGCGACGACGCCGAGCCCGTTCTTCGGTTCGGGTGCCGGCCGGGCGACCTGGTGGTGCATCGGCGGTTCGGGCGGCATGTGGTGCGGGTACTGATGAGACATGGGTGTTCTCCGATCAGGGGTCCTCGGGTCCTCTTGGACCGGCCCCGGGGAGAGGACCCTCCGCCCCGGGACCGGCGTCTGGTGCTGTGGCTCACCACGCGGCCTACTGGCTCACCAACGGGCTCACCACCGCCACCTGCGATGCGGTGTCAATGCAGGTCAAATCCCTGTCAGAGGAGAGTTACCCGTTCATGCAGAAGAACGTCCCGAAGTACACCCCGTCTTGGGTGCGGACGATGTCGCTGTGGGCGGAGAGCTCGAAGCGCGACGTGCACTACGCCCTCTGCGACGACAGGCGCACCCTGTTGTGGTTCGCGAACCAGCGCGCCGTCGAGTATCATCCGACGTTGGTTCGCGCCGCTGCGTGGCAGCATCCGACGCACCTCGTCCTCGACATCGATCCGCCTGCCGGTGACTCTTTCCACCTCGCCGTGCGCGCCGCCTCGCTGGTGCGGCAGGCGTTGCGCGACGCCGGCCTGGCGGGCGTGGTGAAGACCAGCGGGGCGAAGGGTTTGCACATCTTCGTGCCGGTGGACACGGACGCGCCGGTCGAGGACATCGCCGCGGTGACCCGGGCGTTGGCCGCGCGTGCGGAACGGCTCGACCCGGACCTTGCGACGACCGCGTTCATCCGGGAGGACCGCGGCGACAAGGTGTTCCTCGACTCCACGCGGGCCGGAGGCGCGACCGTCGTCGCGGCCTACAGCCCGCGGGTGCGACCAGGTGCGCCGGTGTCGTTCCCGGTGGCGTGGGACGACCTCGACGCCGTCGCACCCGGCGACTTCACCGTGCACACGGCGGCCGAGCTGGTAGCCGCGGCCGACCCGTGGCTGGACTTGATGCCAGCCCCGCAGCGGTTGGGCAGCGACCTGACCGAGGAGGGCCACGCCATCCCCGTGGCGCGGGTGCAGGCCATGCACGAAGGCAAGCGACGCGCCCGCGAACGCCGCCGGGACGCCTGACCCACGTGCTTCACTTGCGCGGGAGGCGACGGACGAGATCGTCGTACTCAGGTGGGATCTCGATGCGGGTGTGCGAGTGCTCCGAGGCGGGGCAGACGGGGACGTCGAGCAGTTGGTCGTCGGCCCACCAGTAGGTGCGGTGCGAGCACGCGTCGGTGGCAGTGTCGTGCATCTCGACGACGATGTCGGCGAACTCGGGGAGAAAGTGCAGCACGCGGTTCGACATCACCGGATGCACGATCAGCATGCTCGCCCGCGGCACCGCGACGAGCGCGCCGTACGGGCACGACTTAGGCACAATACCGTTCAGTTAGTGTCGAAGGATGGAAGGTTTCGGCGGATGCCGGGGTTGGGGCCAGGTGGCGTGCACGGCGCGTTTGACGTGCCACTTGGGCATCTTGCGTTTGATGACCCTTGGTGCCGAGCGAGGGCGTCGTACGGGGTTGAGCCGGCCGATCAGACGCTGGATAAAGGCGAGCCAGCCGGGACCGTCGCGGCGCGCGTGGCCGTGCTGGTCAGGGGGGAAAGGCACCCGGGTGGGCGAGGGATTGGCGAGTGATCCGCAGCGCGGCGACGAAGCTGACCCGGTCGGGGTCGTGACCGGAATGAGCTGCCGCTTGGGTCATCAGGGAGCGGATTGCGTAGTGGCAGCACAGGTGTCCCCAGATCTCT